>JALTUB010000386.1 GCA_027047745.1 Sulfurimonas sp. | reverse complement strand
TTAATATTTAAAAGAAACACCTAGTTTTAAGTATTGATTATAAGCAGTGCTATCTGGCTCATAGTAAGTGTTAGAACCATAAACTACATTGTCTGATTGACCGATAGTCTGTTTTTGTAAAACATAATCTGTGAAAAAGTCCATCTTCTCATTGAATCTATATCTTAGCCCCAAATCAAGTTCTATAATATTAGCAGAACCAAGAGTAAAAGTTGAAGAAATATCACTTGCATACATTGTTGGTTTTATACCATACTGATATGAAACATCTACACTGGTTTTAAAGTCTGAATTTATTTTCATACTCATACCGATATTTGGTCGCAGAGATAACCACTGATAAGTTTCTACTTGTGAAGCAGACAATGCTCTTCTCCAGTATCGATAACCAAGACCAAGACCATAGTTATAAGTAAACTTGTTGCTAATAGGGTGATAAATATCGTAAGCAATACTAATATCAGCAATATCATTAAGAGTTGTTGAAGTAGAGCTCCCGTATGGTTTATTACTTCCCAAAAGTGAACCTACATAGGCACTGTTACCTCTTACATACAATACAGAACTGTTTATCTTTGAGTAACTATTTTCTTCTTGTGAGAACAAATAATCCAATCCTACTTCAAAACCTCCAATATCTGTAAATTGTGAAGCCTCACTATCTAAGAGATTTCCTGTTGTTGAATACTCTTTATAGTCCATGTTCATTCCAACGATGGAAGCTGAATAAGTAAAATTATTTTCATCTGCAAATGTATTTGTACTTAGTAAAAACAGACTAGCAAGTAGAAGATTGCGTGTTTTGTGTGTCATTTTTTATCCTTTTTTTAAGATCACTTTTCATTTAAAGCGTGTATTTTAAGAAGTATTTTATCTTTTTTATTTGAAAGTAAAGCCACAAGGTATGTGTGCTTTGCTTTTGTTTGTGACTTGTAAACTCTAAAAGAGTCTGCTTTACTTAGTTTATCAACAACAAAGTTACTTGTCGTATCTAGGGGGTAGTTTGTAAACTTTTTAAATGATTCCAAGCGATATAGTTGCTTTTCTTTTAAGATGTAAGCCACATAGGGGTTGATTCTTTTATGCAGTGAGTGAGCAGTTTGTAAAAAAAGAACATCTGTGTGAGCGTCTTGTTTGATGATTTTTATCGAGTTGTTTAAAGCAGTCGTAATATCAAGATAAATCGTTTTTTTAACTAACTGCTCTTTTACTAAGATGTCACTCTTCTCTTTAAGTAGTACATTTGACTTATTGAGACCTGAATATGCTTTATAAAGAAAAAGCATAATTATACTTAAAATGACGATGGAGATCATAAGTTCTATAAGAGTAAACGCTTTTTTCATTGCAGTTGTACTCTTATAAGATTGTTTGTAAAGCTTTTTGTGTGCATTGTTGTTTGTCCGATTTCAAATACAATCTGTGATTGTTCGCTATTACCTTCATTGTCAGATTTACTCATATCTATTGTTTTGATTTTCTTGTAAGAGAGTTCAAGAGGTATAGAGCTTAATTTTTTTCTCAAATCTGTATCTAAATCAAATTCTTCTACAAGACGCTTCATATCCATATGACTATCTTCTTTTGTGTATTTATCATCTACAGAGATAAGAAAAGAGGTGTATTGATTGCTTAGGTTCATTTTGTTTAGTTGGATGAGTTTGTTGCTTGTATTTCCTCTCATCTGCAACAAAGCGGCAATAACAACAGAGATAATCATGACAGATACCATGACCTCTATAAGTGTAAAAGCACCTCTCTTAGGCATCATCTAAGCCAATACGAATGGCCTCTTCAAGAGATGTTTCTCCTTTGAGTAGCATCTCTTTAAGTTGCATAGAGAGCGTCTTCATCCCCTCTTGCTCAAGATGATTTTTGATGCTATGTTCATCAGTAGTGTTTTTTAGTAACTCTTTTATGGAGTCATTCATTATCAAAAGTTCACCTATGGAGCGTCTTCCCTCATAACCACTATAGTTACAAGTCTTACACCCTGTTGCTTTGAAAATTTTTGCATTTTGAGGAAGGTCATAATCTTTTGAAAATTTTTCTGCTAAATCATCTTCTTCTTTGCATGATGTGCATAAAATTCTAACGAGTCTTTGTGCTAAAATTCCTAAAAGAGAAGAGCTTATCAAAAATGGTTCTATCTTCATATCCGATAGCCTTGATATGGTTGCTGCTGCAGAGTTTGTATGAAGGGTTGAGAAGACAAGGTGTCCTGTAAGTGCTGCTCTTACTGCTATGGACGCAGTCTCTTCATCCCTTATCTCTCCTATCATGATAACATCAGGGTCTTGCCTAAGGATAGAACGCAGAGAAGATGCAAAAGTTAGTCCTACTTTTTCATTTACTTGGATTTGAGCAATATTGTCACTCTTGTACTCAACTGGGTCTTCAACTGTTATAAGGTTTTTATGAGGAGCTTCGACCTCTCTTAAAAAAGAGTGTAGTGAGGTTGTTTTTCCTGAACCAGTTGGACCAGTAACTAAAATAATCCCATGTGAATGTTGCAGTAGTTTTTTTACATCTTTGATGAGGTACTCACTGAACCCTAGCTCATATATCTCAGGGATTTGAGAGCTTTGCATAAGTAAACGCATAACAACTCTTTCCCCGTAAAATGTAGGTAAGATAGAAACACGAATATCAAGCACTTCACCAGCAATTTTTATCTGTGTCCGTCCATCTTGTGGAATCCTTTTTTCAGATATATCAAGATTTGAGATAACTTTTATGCGGCTTATTATAAGATTTACTACCTTTTTATCTAAGTCGGCATTTTTGGCAAGCATTCCATCTACACGAAAGCGAACTTCCCCTTTGTTTTCTTGTACTTCTATATGAATATCAGATGCCTTTTTCTTAACAGCTTGATAAAAAAGTGCATTTACAAACTTTATGATAGGAGCAGACTCTTCACTTGTTAAAATATCACTAGATGTACGAAGAAAATCTGTAAGTGATATATCTTCATCTACTTCTATCTCAGAATCTTCTTGCATTGTCTCTATAGCTTTATCTGTGCGAAGTTCTAAAAACTGGTTGTAGAGTCTGTCATAGGAATCTTCATCAAGTAAAACAAGAGGATATTCGTCTGTTAATTTTGTATAGTAGTTACTAGCTTGAGTGAAATACTGCTCACTTGCAAAGGCTGTGACTTCATCATTTAACCTAGCAAAAAGAAGATAGTTTTTTACGCTTATATTAGTATCAAGTTCTGCAGGTTCATAAAGCTCTAGTTTAAGGTTATGAGTTAGCTTATGACTTAACATTATCTTTTTCCTTTTATCCCAAATATAGCATCTTTTGGATCAACTTTTGTTGTATTTGTGCTAAGTTTCTGCTTTTTCTTTGCCTTTTCTTTAATCGAGGAAAAAATAGCTTCATCATAACGATTTTGCATTATTGTCAGTTGTCCTAATTTTTCTTGAAGGGCTGATAACTTTTCACTTTTGCTAATGATGTACGGAGTCAATATAACCACTAAACTATCTTTAGTTATAGTTTTTCCATTTGAAGAAAAAAGGTATTTACCTATCAAAGGAATATCTCCTAAAAGTGGTACTTTTGATGTAGAAAACTGTTCACTCTTTTTAAATAGACCACCTATGATGATACTCTCACCATTTCTTAAGATAACTTCTGTTTTTACCGTTTCTTTAGAAGTAACAGGTTGTCTTACAGCAATACCATTTTCTAAACCATTATCTACAATACTTCCTAAGGTGGACTCAACTTTTAGTCCTACTTTATCATCAGAAGATACACGAGGCTTTATAGTTAAAGTTAGTCCAACATCTTCCCTTTTAAAAGATGAAGTTGTACTTCCTGCAACTGCAGTTTGACCAGAGGCGATAGAGATAGTTTTTCCTACATATATGGAAGACTCTTTGTTGTTTACACATAATATAGATGGATTTGAGATGTCTTTTGCTGCTCCATTTGTTTGCAAAAAGTCAAGTGTTGCTCCTAATGCTAAGCCAGTTTTTGCAGCCGTACCTATGTTGCCAAGAAAATTAATTATACTTTGAGAAGCTGTATTTGTAAGAGCAGATGAACCAAAATTTGCACTCATAGCATAGATTCCAGAAGGTGAAACATTACCTGCTGCAAATCCATATTTTACACCTATAGATTCACTATCTGTCTTATTTATATTTACAATCCTTGCTGTCACATATACTTGATACTTCTCTCTATCTAGTTTATCAATGATTTGTTTGATGGCTTTTATGATTATGGGTTCTCCAACTACGATGATAGAGTTTATCTCTTCACTAGAAGATATATTTGGTTTCATAGAAGGGTCAGAATAAACTTGTTTAGATACAATAGAATTTAAACTTGCAAGTACTGACTTTGCATCTGAATTTTTTAGTTCAAAAACTTCTACTCTTTTACTATTGTTAGCTTCTACATCAAGTTGTTTTAGTAGTTGTTGGACGATTTTAACATTTTGAGGAGTACCAACTACAATGATAGCATTAAGATTTTCATCTAAGATGATTTGCACTTTCTCATAAGCTATTTTTTGGTTAAATATATTTTTTGCAATATTGCTTAGTTTTGATTGTATTTTTTTTGCATCTGTATGCTCTACATCAAATATTTTTACAATCATATTGTTATGAATATCTATGTCTTTTATAACTTTTTTAATAGTCTGTATGTTTTTTGGATAGTCTGTTAAAAGAAGTTTGTTATTCTCTTTCATCGTCATTAACTTTGCAGTTTTAGAGATAAGATAACGGATTTTTGAAGCGATTATATCAACATTTTCACCATGTATCTGTATCACTTGCGTAACCATAAGAGAACCATAAGGTGTTTTTCCTCTTTTAACTACGGATAGGTTGTCTTTTGCAGCCTCTACTGAGCGAACTATCTCATATATAGAGCCTTTTTTTACAAGCGTGTATCCTTTTGATTCTAGTACAGATATTAAAATATCAAGTAGCTCATCATCATAAATAGGGGCAGTGCTTATCAAGTTTACTGTCCCATTAACCTTGTTATTGACTAATATATTTTTATGAGTGATTTTTGATACAAGTTTGATAAAATCACTTATCTGTAAATTTGAAAATTTTATATTTACCTGTTCTCTTGCTTGAAGTGACACCACTAAAAGTGAGGTTAAAAATAGTAGTTTAATGAATCTCATACATAAGCTCCTTCTCTTGATTGTTTCTCATAACTACGAGAGAAACGCTGTTTATATTGTTTATGTTTTTATAAAGGTCGATTACACTTTTATATGATTGTAAGTCTGTATTATTTGCACGAATGATAATATCTCCTTTTTTTAGTCCGATTTTACTAAGAGGTGAGTTTTGTTGTATATAATCAACACGAAAACCTTTAAGTTTTCCATTCTCTTTGTATTCATTGATATTTATCTCTTTCCATAGTTTAGATGGGTCTTTAGAGTAAGAGTCTATATCCTGCTTTTGGATAGCGTATTCATCAGAACTATTTTCCTTGTTTATTCGCAAAATATTCTGATTTGAATTGTTTACTACAGTTTCACCATCTAGTAAAAGAGAATACTCTTTTGAGTCTCTTGTAAAAATAGCTTTGTTTGACTCTAATCGTATCAGCTTATAACCCGCATACTCTTCATTTACAGCTACAACAGTTGTAATGCTTGGTACTGATTTTTTAGCTATGACTATAAAACCATAAAATTCTTTGCCATAAATCCCTTTAAGCAAAAGAGAGTTGATAGAGTAAGATGCCTTTGATATATTTTTGATTTTTTTTGCAGTAGTATCAACAGAAAGCATGTCTTTTAAACTAACTTGCTCATAAGGCATTCTATATGAAGCTTTTGAGTTTATAGAGACTCCTTTATCTGGAAGAAACCACCAAAGAAGTAAGGATAACAGTTTAGCTAAAAAAAGAAGTAAAAAAAGTTTACTGATGATAGGAAGTATTTCTAAATTATAAATCTTTTGCATAAGTGTACTCCCCATTTTTTAGTTTTTTTAGCTGTCTCAAACTGTTTTGATATGTATGCAACATAAGTTTTGATGGTTTAAGAGTTGCTTCTAGGTGTTTATTTAAAACTAAAAGTGATACATTTAGCTCTCCAAAATCACCTTTTGCTTTAAGTGAAAGTGTTAAAGGGTGAAGTATAGTATATGAAATATCCACTGTTTTTATCTTGCTAGGTAGGTAGTTTTGTGATAGAGAAGATAGTTTTATATCCTCAAAATGAATAGCATTGTATAAAAAAAGCAAGGTAAAATCTGCTTGATTTATCTTAGCTATTTCTATCTTTTTAGCTGTTACATCAAGGTTTTTAACATCTAGTGTAAAAAAATTCTCTTTAAATTTCTCATTTGAAATAACTATGTCAAACTGTTTTAACTGAGTTTCGGCAAAATAGTAAACACCCGTTTTTGCACTAAAAAATATAAGTGCCAATATAAAAAATAGAGAATATCCAAAAAACTTTAAGACTTTTTTTACCATTGTATCTCCATCTCAAGAGTAGCAGATGTTTTGCTCTGTTTTTTTATGCTTAGAGAAGATATGATAAAAGTTCCATTTAAAAACTTGTTCATTAGAAATTTTAGTGCTTTTGCATCTATCGCTTTTGAACTTATTTTTATGGATGTTTTACCTTGTTGTATCTCTAAATGAGCTGATTTAAGATAGTTTTGTCTTAAAATTTTCTCTATCTTTTGTTTTGTTTTTTGCTTGTGAGTATAAATCTTTTTTAGTGAAGATAGTTTAAGAGCTAGAGTCTTAGTATCATGATACTCATCATTTGTTTTTGAGAGTTCATCTTTAAGTGTACCTACTTTTAAAAATAAAAAGAGTATGATGACTAGCAAAAGAGCGGCAACATGAAGAGGATTTATACGGTTCATAGTTTTACCTCCACTTCAAGAGTGTTATTGACTGATTTACTTTTATACTTCATGTTTCTTTGGTCAAACTCTGCTAACAATCTTTTTTTATCAGCCTTAGATACCCCTTTTATACTTACAGATAGTAGCTTTTGAGAATAGTTTATCGTGCTTATTGTCTCCATTTTGTTTAGATGAAGTGCTAAAAAATAGGAGATATATACTCTTAGTTTTTTTTGTTTTTCATATATTTTGCTATATTTGTTTAAAATAGACCTGTTTTGTATCATAGTTGATTTTAAATGATATTTTGTGAAAAGTTCTTTTTTTGATGTTTCTACTGCAGATATTTTTGAAGATACTATAAAAAGCTCAACGAGCAGTAAAATTATAAAAGCAATAGCAAAAGAGCCAATAGTATAGAGGTTCTTTTTGTCAATGATATGCCCAAACTGTTGAAGTTTTATGGTATGTTTTGACAACTTTATACTATCTAAGTCTATATCTATACTACTTTCTATCCAACTGCTTGGTATGATTGTAAGTAGGTCATCTTTAAGATAAAGAGATTGTTTTTCATTTATCTGTATCGCTTGTTCATGATCGTTAAGTTCACTTTGTGCAAAATGAATACTTTTTATATTGTTAAAGGAAATGTTGTTTTTATGAAGTTCTTCGATTATCTCTTTATCTTGATAGGCAAATATATAAAAAAATTCATCATTTTTATAAGCTGTGTAAGAGTAATTGCCTTTTGGTAACATCTCTTCAAAAAGAGCTGATAATAATTTTTTTGCTTCATGAACAGTTTTAACAGGCAGTTTAACTTTTTTCACCCAGTAAAGAGTAGGGGAGAGGATGATGTGTAACTGCTCCTTTTTTGTAAAGTTAAGTTTGTTTTTTGCGTTTGTGTCTAAAAAAACTATCCGAGAGGGTGACTTAAATCTCATAAACAAAATTAGAACCCTCCTTATCTTTTATATTGTACTCAAACTCTATTTTTGAGCTATCTTTATCTTGTTTTATTTCTATACTAACCAATAAAATAGGCTCAAAAAAACTTGTTTTAAAATTTTTAAAATTTTTAAGTTCAATGTCATTTAGATTTAGATCAGATACTTTTTCATAAGAACCTGCATTTAGGTTTAACTCTTCTGCTCTTTGTTGTGTACATGAGAGCATAAACTCCCAAACAGGAGTAGTGGCATAATTTACATCTATGCTCATGTTTGTATCACTACTATAATAAAAAAGTTTATCAAAGTCTATAGAATCAATATCATTCGTATTATACTCTTTTTTATAAAAATTGTTTATATATTTTAAATGTTTTTTTGATGCTATGTAGTCTCTAAAAAGAGTTGGATTATCATCAAAAATCATACTATTGTAACTGTTATCAGCTTTAACTCCATTTTTAGCATCCATCAAAACATCTGCATACTGAGTGTTTACCCTGTGGTTGTTTAAGAAAGATTTGAACAGGTTTATAGTTTGTTTGTTTATCATAGATGGATTTATCTTAGCTCTTGCACTTTTTAGCTTTATCATGACCCTAAAGTTTTTGATATTTAAAGGAATGGCAGAGGCAGAAGATAGAAAAGTATATAAATCAAGAGAAGAGTTGCTATCAGCAATTTTTTGTAAATCAGGTGATGATTGTAAGATTTTTAGTACATCTTCTACTACAATAGTGCTTTGATACATGAAATTCTCACTCCTAATCATTTGTGAACCACGATTTACCTCTTTAAGCCCATAACCTATGGCAACGGTTATAACAATGATAAACATAACTGTTATAAGTAGAGCAATAGCACTTTTTTTCATCTATGATATACTCATGGAGAAGATAGGAAGTAGCATAGCTGCGACGATAAAACCGATACTTCCCCCTACAAAGAGCATAAGTGCTGGTTCAAGTAGAGTCAAAAGTAGGGCGATTTTATCACGGTTTTCTTCAAAATATAGCTCAGATATATTTGTTAGAACATTTTCAACTTGTGATGTCTCTTCACCTAAGGCTATAGCTTGGATAAAGGCATTTTCTATTTTGATGTTTGAGTTGTTTAGTGCAGAAGATAGAAGTTTGCCTTCAACAACTTGTTCACTAGCTTGAGTAAAGATTTTTTTTATCACAAGATTATCTAAGATATTTGCACTAAGATTTATAGTTTGAACAAAGGGAACACCTGAACGAGTAAGAAGTGAAGCTATGTAAGAAAAACGAGCAAGTTCACTTTTCATAGCTATTGCACCAAAGAGAGGAAGTTTTAAGATGGTTTTATCTACAAAATAAGCAAAAACATAAACTTTTTTTCTAAGGGTCACAAAAAGTGCTACAAATATAAATATCCCCCCAAGAAGTAACTGAAAGTTTTTAGAGAAAAAATCACCTGCAGCTATAACAAACTTTGTAGAACTTGGAAGTTCTTGGTGCATACTGACAAAGATACCTGTTATCTGAGGTACTACAAATGTTAGCATAAAAGCTATCATGACAAGAGAAATGATAATCATAAAAGATGGATAGGCAAAGGCACTTTTTATCTCTTTGTGGATTTTGTCTTGCTCTTTTAAAAAACGCGAAAGTTCAAGTAAGACTTCATCTAAGATACCACCATTTTCACTTACCTTTATGGACTCTTTAAAAAATAGAGGAAGTTCTACAACTGTTTGTTCTTGGAGTGCAGTATAAAAGTTTTCACCCTCATTTAGACGGGTGCTTAGAGTCGTTAAAAAGAGTTGCATTTTTTTGTTTTTTTCATAATGTGATTGCACAATTTTTAGGGCTGATACTATACTTATACCTGAGCGAATATACATAGAGAGTTCACGAGAAAGAGCCGATAACTCTTTAGGTGGTATTTTGTATTTGTTGGAAAAGTCAAACTTTTCATAAAATGCAGGAGAGTCTTCATGAAGTGTTTGGTATATGATACCTTTTGCCTTTAGTTTTACTCGTGCTTCATCTATAGAGATTGCTTCTACTCTATTTTTGACCTTTTTACCATCTTGGTCTATACCTTTGTATTTAAAAATCATTGTGTAACGCTTTGTATAAGATTTTGTTTAGCTTCTGTTGCTTCATTTAAAGAGTCATAAACTTTTGTTTGTTGAAAATAGGAAGTATAATCATAAGTTTTGTCCTT
>JALTUB010000385.1 GCA_027047745.1 Sulfurimonas sp. | reverse complement strand
GAGATACTAAAAGCAAAAGATGAATACCTAAATACGATAATATACACAAAACAAAGAGCAAACAAAGCAATGCTTAAAAGTGCTAAACTAAAACTAAAACTTCTTGGTGTAAGCAATGCTGAGATAAAAAATATAAAAAAAGGAAAGTATTCAAAAAATACAACTATCTACTCTCCTGCTGATGGATATATTTTCAAAAAAAATATTAACAAAGGCTCTGCCTTTAATGCAAAACAAAAACTTTTCCAAATTGTAAATCTTGATGATGTTTGGGTAGAAGTAAAGATATTTCAAGAGCAGTTAGCAACTCTTGGGGATATACAAAAATATGCAGTTAATTTTAAAGGCTTATCTCAAATCTATACCACTTCAAAAGCAGTTTTATATCCACAACTTGATCCAAAAGTAGCAACTATGACTTTGCGTTTAACTCTAAACAACAAACAGCATAAACTTTTTCCTGGTATGTATGCAAATGTTACCTCCTTTGAGAAAAGTGCTAAAAAGTTAACACTTCCAACAACTGCAGTGATACTAAAAAATGGAAAATATTATGCCTTTGGCGTTGGAGAGTATGAGGGTGAATATCAGCCGATAGAAGTTAAGGTAAAAGTTATAGATGCCAATACTTATGAGATTGTCTCAGGTTTGAAGGCAGGAGATAAAGTGGTCAACAACTCCCTCTTCATGATGGATTCTGACGCACAAATCAATGGGTTGTATTAATCATGATTGAGAAATTAATAGAATTTAGTATTAGAAACAAGTTTTTAATACTGATGATGACACTTTTTATAGCTATGGGGTCTTACTTCGCCCTCAAACATACTCCTCTGGATGCACTTCCAGATTTATCACCTCCACAGGTTATTGTGCAGATTAATTGGCCAGGACAATCTCCTGATATCATCCAAGATCAAGGAACATATCCACTTGTTTCTCAATTTTTAGCGACAGCAAATATTGATACAGTTCGTGGATACTCAACTTATGAAAATGGACTTATTTATATCATTTTTAAAGAGGGAACAGACCTCTACTGGGCTAGAAGTAGAGTTTTAGAACAACTCTCATCCATACAGTCACAACTCCCATCATCTATGAGTGTTACACTTGGACCAGATGCTTCTGGTGTTGGCTGGGCTTATGAGTATGCACTCTCTTCAAAAACGAAAAACTTAGCACAACTTCGTTCTCTGCAAGACTACTACTATAAGTATGCACTTATGGGCGTAGATGGAGTAAGTGAAGTTGCTAGTATCGGTGGATTTATTCCAACTTATCAAGTAACTATAAACAATGATAACCTTGTTCGTTACAACTTAGGTATCAAAGATATTGCTAAAACTTTAAAAGATAACAACAATGACACAGGAGGTGGTATTGTTATCAAAAACGGCTATGAGTGGATGATTCAAGCAAAAGGATATGTTAAAAACTTAGATGATATTAGAAAGCTTGTGGTTACTACAAAAGATGGCGTTGGCATTACTCTTGGTGATATTGCTCGTGTTGAACTTGTACCAAAAGCCCGTCGTGGTATGGCTGACCTTAATGGCGATGGCGAGGTTGTCGGTGGTATAGTTATACTTCGTTATGGAGTGGATGTTTACTCTGTCATAAAACGCATAGACAAAAAGATGAAAGAGTTAAAAGTAGATGGTGTTGATGTCACTACTGTTTATGACCGTTCAAGTCTCATTGAAAAAGCAGTTGAAACACTAAAAGGTACACTTATTGAAGAGAGTATTATTGTTGTAGTTATCATTGGGCTATTTTTAATGCACTTTTTATCCTCGTTTATTGTTATTCTTGTGCTACCTCTGACCGTTGGTGCAACATTTTTACTTATGTATATTTTTGGTATTGGCTCAAATATCATGAGCTTAGGAGGGATTGCTATTGCTATTGGGGCGATGGTTGATGCCTCTATCGTCATGATAGAAAATACCCACAAAATGCTCCATAAGTTTGAAGAAAAAGAAGGAAGAGTACCAACAAATAGTGAGAGAGTAGATATTATCCTCAAATCATCTCAAACTGTTGGTCGTCCCATCTTTTTCGCACTTGCACTTGTAGTAGTCTCTTTTTTACCTATATTTGCACTCTCTGGACAAGAGGGGCTACTCTTTACTCCACTAGCTTATACAAAAACTTTTGCTATGGTTTCAGGGGCGATTTTAAGTATTACTTTAGTTCCAGTTCTTATGGTCTTTTTTATCAAAGGAAAAATATTGCCTGAGAAGAAAAATCCACTCAATAGATTTTTTATATGGCTCTATCATCCTATCATTCTTTATGGACTGAAACTAAAATATCTTGTTATTGTCGCAGTTATTGCATCTCTTGGCTTTATGTTTCCACTCTTTAACTCACTAAAGTGGGAGTTTATGCCGATGTTAAATGAACAAACTTTTATGTATATGCCAGTAACACCTTATGGAATCAGTATTGACCAAAGTAAGGCACTTGCACAAAAGACAGATAAAATCATCAAATCTTTTCCTGAAGTTGAGTCTGTTTTTGGCAAAGCTGGTCGTGCAAGTACAGCAACTGACCCTGCACCACTTAGTATGCTAGAGACTATAATACAACTTAAACCAAAAAGTGAATGGCGAAAAGGCATGACCTATGAAAAACTTCGTCAAGAGATGGACGATGCACTTCAAGTGCCAGGGCTTACAAACTCTTGGACTTATCCTATAAGGGGGAGAATTGATATGCTTCTTAGTGGTATCAGAACTCCATTGGGGATAAAACTTTATGGAAAAGATGCCGAGGGCTTACAAAAATATGGCAAAATCATAGAAAACAAACTAAGAGATTATAAAGATACTCTTTCTGTTTTTGCTGATCAAGCAAGTGCTGGATATTACTTAAATATTGATATAAATGAATCAAAACTCCAAAGATATGATTTAACTAAAGATACACTTTTAGAATACACTTCCTTAGCTATTGGAGGAATGAAGGTATCAACTCTATATAAAGGTTTAGAACGCTATCCAATCACTACTCGACTTGAAGGCTCAGAACGACGCTCACTTGATAGTATAAGAAATATTTTGATTAAAACAAAACTAGGCTTTGTTCCTTTAAGCACTTTTGCAAAAGTATCTTATAAAGAGAGTGCTTCAGTGATAA
>JALTUB010000384.1 GCA_027047745.1 Sulfurimonas sp. | reverse complement strand
TTTAACACTATATTTACAATATATGCTGCAGTCTCTAGCAACTTCTTATGAAAAGGAGCAGGGGATCGATGTTCAAAAGAAGATAGTGCAAATGTACCGATTGTATTGTTTTTGTTGTCCTTTACGGGCATAGACCAGCATGAACAGATATTGTAGTCCACAGCAACTTTTTTTAAGTCTATCCATCTTTCATCTTTAAAGGTATTTAAAACATATTGTGCTTCAGCTTTAAAGACAGCATTACCACAAGAGCCACCACCGGGTCCAGGTTTTAAGTTTGAAAGTGCATCATGACCTGCTTGTGGAATTGATGGGGCTGATAGAACGCTCATAAGACCTGTTTGTTCATCTTTTAGCATTATGGAAGCAACAGAGTTTGGAAGTAGTTTTTCAGCTAAGGAGCATAAAGTATCTAAGATGTCTTGATAATCTCCATGATAAGCAAGCATACCAAGTACAATCTGTTGAATATCCAAAATATCATTATACTCTTGTGAAGAAATACTTATTTCATCTAGTTCATAACTATCCAATGCTTTACAAGAGTTACTTGTATCTCCCATTTAAAAACTTCCTTGTTTTAAAGTTTATATATTGTAACTAAAAGAACTTTAAAATTATATTTTAGTTAAGAGTCAATAGCAACTTTAAGCTCTTGAAATATAGCGTTTTTGCCATCTAGTGAGTGTTTTGAAGAAGTCAGATTATTTACACCTTTTGTTCCACTATATATCAAAATAGAGTCTTTTCTTATATTATCATTATGTTTTACTGGCAACTTGATAGTCCCATTTTTAGATGATATGGATATTATACTATCTTCAAGGAAACCCAAAGAGCTATGAAGATAAACATATTTGTCTCTACTAAATTGAGAGTTTAAACTTTTGGCAGATTTTGGAGTTATAAGATGAAGTTTGTCATTTTCACTTTTGATTTTTTCCAACTCTTCTAAAAATAAAAATTCTCCATCATCTGTATCAAAACCATTTTTATATGCTTGTTCCTCTCTGCCTTTAACTATAAATGAGCCATCTTCTTGTTTTATAGAAAACTCTTTAAAGTGATTTAGATACTCTTCTTCTGATTTTATATCTATATCAAAGGCTTCACAAAGATATTTGCTCAAATCATACTCACTAATACCATATTGACTATCTCTTTGTTTGTTCATGATATGAAAAGAGTTGTCTGAGTAGGATGTTCTTATATCATCTTTAGATAAAAAATCTTTAGCAGGAATTACAAGTGTTGCTATCTCACTTGTTTCATTCTCATGAAGACCAAAATATATAACATTTTCAACTCTTGAGATAACTTCTTTGACTCGTAGTGAGTTTGGCATTTGAGCTAAAGGGTTTGAACCTTGTATAAAAACTGTTTTGAAATCATCAAAAGGAGTATTTACCTTAGAAATCCTTTTTGATTTTGTATTAAATGGTGAAGTTGTATTAGCTCTTGAAGAGCCTAAATATGCTACACCACATCCTTCTTTTCCAAAAAGTCCTAAAGCAACCCCAAAAGCATCTATAGCTCTCATGACATCTGCACCATCTTCATACTTTTGTATGCCTACACCACAAACAATAGCAACTTTTTTGTTCTCTACCATTTCTATGATTTGCCCAATCTGCCCAAGAGTTACATCCATCTCTTCTAATGTCGCTTTTATCCTAATGCTTTGAGTAAGTTCATAATACTCTTCAAACTCACTTGCATACTTTTGCAAATACTCCTCATCACAGGCATCATTTATATGTAAAAAGCGTGTAAGTAGCATAGCTAGATATAAATCAGCATGAGGCTTTATCTGAATATATAAATCTGCATTTTTTGCTATTTCTGTTTTTACAGGGTCGATAACAATAACTGTTTTATCTTTAATAAGAGGCAGTAAATGTGATGAAGTTGTATGTGGATTTCTACCCCAAAATATAATAACTTCAGACTTTGCTATCTCTTGTGGTGTCATGTTCTTATTGCTTCCACGACCCTCAATAATACCAGCCTCACCAGCTCCATCACATAAATTTCCATCTGTCAAATAAGAGCCAAAAGATGCAAAAAAATAGTCTGTTACTCCTTGCATAAGTGCAAAGTTTCCATGCCCTCTATAGTGTAGTATTTCACTTGCATAAGATGAAGATAGTATCTCTTTAAGTTTTAAAAGAGCTTCATCCATAGTGATTTCTACTCCCTTGTATCTAGGAGTTGTTATGGTTTTATGTTTTGCATAGTGATTTAGGTGAGGGCATAAAAAACCATTTGTAAGTCCAGTTTTATTTGCTTTTATCTTCCCATCTTCATAAACGATAGAACATGAGTCATAACAATCCAATGGACAAGCAGTAGTGTTACTCATCTTATTTATCTTTTAGTTCTATTTTTGCAAGTTTAGAGAAGAGTTTCGGTGATTTTACTATGATTTGTGCTTTGTATTTAGAGATATTTGTACTATCTGCTATATCTAAAATTCTATCTATTTTGTATTTTGTTCTTTTGTCATTTATGTAGATAACCTTATCTTTTGCTTTTTCTACATCCTCTTTGTCTAAATAAATAGTTAATATTGCTTTAGATGTATCAGCCACTTTTGCAAGCAGAGTTGAAACATTAACTACCTGTCCGATTTTCACATCTATAGAGTAGAGAGTATAATCTTTTGCTCTTAATGATTTATCACTGATATTTCTTTTTAGTTGAGCTTTTCTTAACTCCAAGTCACTTATCTGTGTTTTAAAATTATTTATCTCTTTTTGGGTATTTAGATAAGAATTTTCACTTGTTACCAAATCATAAAACTCTTTATCTTTTTCTATACGAGATTTTATTTTTAAATTCTCTATCTCTTTGTAATTTTCTCTTTTTTTAGATAGCAGTTCTTTAAGATTTGTTAATATCTTATCATCTACTTCAACACTATTTTCTAAGATAGAAATTTTTTGAACAACTGATTTTAGCTCTTTGTTGTTAATATCTGCATCTATCAGTAAATATGGTTTGGATGATAGTTTTTTGCCTATCATATTTTCATCTATATATGTAACTAAACCTGAAACATTAGAAGATATATAGCGAAGTTCGTATGGTTCTACTTTGGAGTAATAAACCTTTGAAAAGAGCAATGATGATATAAATAGTAAGCTAATAATTAATTTCAATTAAATAAACCTTTTGTTAAATATAGAAATTTTAGCATTTCATTATTAATATTTATGCGTATTTCATTCTAATTTAGATATTATTAATCAATATTTAATAAAAGGGTACTTATGTCTGTATTGGATAATGTTGATGCCGCGACAAATCTGGCAAAAAACAACGAACTTCAACTTTTGGTTTTTAGAGTTAGTGAGAGTGAAGACTCTGCTTATTATGCTATTAATGTATTTAAAACTAGAGAGGTGGTTGAGTCTAAAAATCATTACATGACACAGATTCCATCTGCTCACCCTCTGCTTGTAGGTACGATACTACTTCGTAATCTACAGATACCTATCTTAAATCTTCCATCTTGGCTTGGTATTGAGCTAAGTAAAGATGAAGTACAGCGTTCAAATATATTGATTTGTGACTTCAATGGTGTGATTATTGGGCTTAGAATTATGTCTGCTTTTAGAGTCATGAAGAAAAATTGGAACGAGATGCATGCTCCTGATGCTTATAGACTAAAAGATGATGGGCTTGTTATGAATGATACAAGACTAGAAGATGGAAGTCTCTGTCTTGTTTTGGACTATGAGAAATTTTTATCTGATGTTATCCCTCAAGCTATGGTAAATATAGAAGAAAATAGTTTAAATCTTAAAGATATGAGCATCCCTCAAAGATTAAAAAATGGAACAGTTCTTATCGCAGAAGATTCAAAAACTGCTCAAAGAGCATTGACTCAGATTTTTAAACATGCAAAAATTGATATGCTAATGTTTGATAATGGAAAAAAACTTGTTGATTATGTTGAGTCATTAGGCGAAAATACAGAAAATATACCAGCGATAGTAACAGATATTGAGATGCCAGAGATGTCTGGGTTTACAGTTATTCAAACATTGAAAGCAAATCCATTATCTAAAGATATACCTATAATTGTAAATAGTTCTATGACTGGTGACAATAACAAAAGAGAAGCTGAAGTTTTAGGTGCTGATGGTTTTATTGATAAAACAAAGAGTAATGATATTATCCCTCTTATAATTTCTGTTATGAATTAGTAGATAATAACAGATATGCGAAAAGCATATCTGTTAAAGTTGCTAATTATTTAGCAAATAAAGAGATAAGTACACCAGCAGCAACTGCTGAACCGATAACACCTGCAACATTTGGACCCATCGCATGCATTAGAAGCATATTTGTTCTGTCATACTCCATACCAACTTTATTTGATACACGAGCTGCCATAGGAACTGCTGAAACACCTGCTGAACCGATAAGTGGATTTATCTTGTGACCTGGGAAAAGGTTCATAAATTTTGCCATAAGTACACCAGCAGCAGTACCAACACCAAATGCAATAATACCAAGAGCCATGATAAATAGAGTCTCAGGAACTAAAAACTGATCTGCTGCTAGTTTAGAACCAACACCAAGACCTAAGAAAATAGTAACAATGTTGATAAGTGCATTTTGAAGTGTATCACTTAATCTCTCAACAACACCAGACTCTTTTAAAAAGTTACCAAACATAAATGCACCGATTAGTGGTGTTGATTCTGGTAAAACTAAAATCGCTAAAGATAAAACAACTATAGGAAAAACAAGTTTTTCTAAACGAGATACATGACGAAGCGTTGTCATCTTAATCTTTCTCTCTGCGTCTGTTGTTAATGCTCTCATGATAGGAGGTTGGATGATTGGCACCATCGCCATATAACTATAAGATGCAACTGCAATAGCTCCTAAAAGCTCAGGTGCAAGTTTAGTTGCAATAAAGATAGAAGTAGGACCATCAGCTCCACCAATGATAGAGATAGCTGAAGCTTGTTTTAGCGTGAAATCAACATAACCCATCTGTGCAAGAACCATCGCTCCAACAAGTGTTCCAAAGATACCAAATTGTGCTGCACCACCAAGTAGGGCAGTTTTAGGGTTTGAAAGTAGAGGACCAAAGTCTGTCATAGCTCCAACACCCATAAAGATGATGATAGGGAAAAGTTCATTTGAAAGACCTGCTTCATAAATGACACCTAAAAATCCATGAGGACCTGCAATACCAGCAATAGGTATATTTGCTAGAAAACCACCAAAGGCAATAGGTAAAAGAAGTAAAGGTTCAAAACCTTTTGCGATAGCAAGCCAAAAGAGCAAGAAAGTAATCAAAATCATAATAATACGACCAAGACCTTTACTAAAATTACTCATAGGTTTTCCTGTAGCACTTAGTTCATTGGGACGAGGATTTATAAAGGCAACAATACCAGTTGATTTTAAAAAGCCTGTAATCATCTCTGAAAATGGCTTTGATTTATATGTTTCTTTCTGATGTGCTGACATAGTTTGCGTAGTTGTAGCTACATGCTCGTTTGCCATTACATTTGTAAATGTAAATAACATGAAGAGTGCAAGAAATTTAAGTACAATATTTTTCATAAATTATCCTATAACGGCTACGACTTGACCTTCTACAACTTTATCATTTGTAGCAACATTTATAGTCTTAAGTACACCACCTTTTGGAGCAATGACATCAATTTCCATCTTCATGGACTCTAAAATCATTATTACATCACCTTCATTTACGCTTTGACCTGGATTAGCAACAATTTTCCAAACACTACCTGGAAGAAGTGCTTTAATCTCAATCCCGTTACCAACTGATGTATTAGGTGTTGGAGCTGCTACTACTGCTTCTCCATCTACTGCAACTATTTGAACATCACCACTACCCTCAGCAACTTGAACACTAAATTTTTGACCATCTACTACTACTGTATAATTTCCACTCATCTCTTTTCCTTCTCCTTTACAATCTTCCATATCGGATAATTTTCTTACATTTAACTCGCCTTTCCCTTTAAGGAACGAGATACCTTTGTCCTGACATGCAGCCGCTATGAAGATATTCTCTTCTGTGATTTCAATATCTTCTTCTTTAAGTCTGTTTATCCAACTCTCTAAAGATTTTTTAGGATCTGCATCTGTCAAGTCTAATGCTCTTTCTTTTGTTGGTAGTAAGTTTAGCTTTTGGGATGCTATTTTTACTATTTCTGGGTCTGGTTCAACAGGAGTCTTTCCAAAATAACCTAGAACCATTCTTCCATATCCTGGTGCTATTACTTCCCATGGACCTTGCATTACATTGTTAAGTGCTTGTTGGAAGTAAAACTGTGAAACAGGAGTTACAGATGTTCCATATCCACCTTTTTCAACAACTTCAGTCATGGCAGCTATTACTTCTGGAAATTTATCTAAGATGTCGTTATCACGCATCATTTGGGTATTTGCAGTTAGTGCGCCACCTGGCATTGGTGAAAAAGGGATGATAGGAGATACCATAGTTGCTTCTGGTGGTATAAAGTAGTCACTTAAACACTCTTGCATCTCTTTTTCATAAGTCAATATTTTTTCAATCTCTAAACCACCAAGGTCAATATTCATACCTTTAGTTGCATGAAGCATTGTCAAAATATCTGGTTGACTTGTTCCCCCACTTACTGGTGAAACTGCCATGTCAATACCATCAACACCAGCATCAAGAGCGGCTAAATATGAAGCTACAGACACACCAGCTGTTTCATGAGTATGTAAGCGAAGGTGCATATCTTCTGGTATCAGTTTTCTTGCCATTTTTATAGTTTCAAAAACTTTTTTAGGGTTTGAAGTACCTGATGCATCTTTAAAGCAGATGCTGTCATAAGGAATATCACTATCTAAAATTTCATGAAGTTTTTTTTCATAAAAAGCTACATCATGAGCACCTGTGCAACTTGGTGGTAAATCCATCATTGTTATAGTAACTTCATGTTTTAAACCGTGATGAACAATTCGTTCACCTGAATACTTTAAATTTTCAATATCATTTAGTGCATCGAAGTTGCGAATAGTGGTTGTTCCATGTTTCTTAAACATTTTTGCATGTAAATCAATAAGTTCTTTTGAACCAGTATCTAACATAACAGTATTAACACCTCTTGCTAATGTTTGAAGATTTGTATCCGGACCTACTATCTTACGAAACTTGTCCATCATCTCAAAGGCATCTTCTCTTAGGTAAAAGTAGAGAGATTGAAATCTTGCTCCACCACCAAATTCAAAGTGATTTAAACCTGCAATTTTTGCTGCTTCTACTGCTGGAAGAAAATCATCCATAAGTACACGGCCACCAAAAACTGACTGAAAACCATCTCTAAAGCTTGTATCCATTACATCTATAAATTTTTTAGCCATTTTTATCCTTAACCTTCTCTATGATATTTGATTGCTGCTGAGATAGCTGCTATAATCTTTTTCTTGTCTTCTTCCTGTGTGTTTGGTGACACATCAACTGTTTTTGGTTCAGGAAAAAATTTATTAATAAATGATGACATTATATTCATACTAATTATCATGATAACTAGAAAAACGAATACAGTAGCCATCCCTAAAGCCATAAATTTAAAACCTTCTACTATGAGGTTTACTTCCATAAAACAACCTTTATATAAGTAAGATACTTCTTACTTAGTTTTTATAAAAAGATATTATATCTAAAGAATATTCAATATTTAATAAACAATTGTCAAATCTTCGCACAAATATACTCTTTTTGAAATATATTCTCTAATAAATATGCTACTTAATAAAATATTGCTATAATAAAGTCTAGGCAATTTTTAATCCTTCTCCTTTGGATAGAATTGCAATATATAATATAAAGGGTTTTTAATGTCAAAAGAATTATCGTTTGAAGAAGAGTCGTTACAATATCATGAGGCTACAGGTGAGTTTGATACAAATGGAAAAACAGGAACACTGTTAACAAAACCATGTAATACAGATAAAGAGTTGGCTATGGCTTATAGTCCAGGTGTTGCTTTTCCATGTTTGGAGATAGAAAAAGATATAGAAAAAGCTTATGACTATACAAACAAAGGCAACCTAGTTGCTGTTGTCTCAGATGGTACTGCTGTTTTAGGTCTTGGTGATATTGGACATTTAGCTGGTAAACCAGTTATGGAAGGTAAAGGTGTACTTTTTAAAGCATTTGCCAATGTTGATGCTGTTGATATTGAGTTAAACACAAAAGATACTGAAGAGATTATTAAGATAGTAGCTGCAATGGCTGATAGTTTTGGTGGTGTAAATCTTGAAGATATTTCAGCTCCTAGATGTTTTGAGATAGAAGATAGATTAAAAGAGATTTGTAATGTTCCAGTTTTTCATGATGATCAACATGGTACGGCAGTGATTACAACTGCTGGTCTTATAAATGTTCTTGAGATGAGTGGAAAAGATGCATCTGACCTTAAAGTCGTTGTGATAGGTGCTGGTGCATCTGGAATCGCATGTGCTTCAATGTATAAAAGACTTGGTGTAAAAAACATCACTATGCTTGATTCTAAGGGTGTTATCCACAGTGGTAGAGATGATTTGAACAAACAAAAACAGATGTTTGCATTTGATACAGAAGATAGAACACTTGAAGATGCTATGAAGGGTGCAGATATGGTTCTTGGTCTCTCTCAACCTGATTTAATCAAACCTGAATGGGTAAAAACAATGAGTGAAAAATCTCCTATCATCTTTGCATGTGCAAATCCAAATCCTGAGATTAAACCACCACTTGCAAAAGAGGCTCGTCCAGATGTTATCATAGGTACAGGAAGAAGTGACTATGCAAATCAAGTAAATAATGTTCTTGGTTTCCCTCAAATTTTCCGTGGTGCATTAGATACTAGAGCAACTAAGATTACAGAAAACATGAAAATGGCAGCATCTCGTGCATTGGCATCTCTTGCAAAAGAGGAAGTTCCAGCTCATGTAAAAGCAGCTCATGGTAGAGGTGACGATATGACATTTGGTACAGAATACATTATTCCATCACCATTTGATAGAAGAGTTCTTATCTATGTTGCTTCGGCAGTTGCTCAGGCTGCTATCGAAGATGGTGTTGCTAGAGTTAAAGATTTTGATATGGATGCTTATAGAGTAAAACTAGAAAAATTAGCACAACATTTAGATGGTAAAATATAAGAAGAGCTTTTGCTCTTCTTAATATAAGGATAGGTTTAACACATGATAGCTGGAATGAATGAACAAGATTTTATGGCATATATTATTTTTGGATTGATATTAAACTTTGTATTTTCAATTTTATTTGGAATTTATTTGAGTAATAATATTGGCATTAAAGAGATGATGGAGTCAAAAGGTGACAAAGAACAACCTATGTGGGTAGGTATTAGCCTCTTTATCCCATATACTAAGATGATAATAACTTTGTATAGAGTTGCTGTTTTACAAATTTATTTTTTAAATAAGGGTCTTTCTCATAAAGAATTTTGGGTTTACATGACACATGAGCATGAATAGGATAAGTTGTGCAAGATTTTAAATTAAAACTGGTTCTCAGTCTTTTAGCTGGGATAGTATTTTCATTTATCTTTATTATTCTTGCATTTGCATTACCTATAAAAAAAAAGAATGACAATATGATTATATTAAAGCCAAAAGGTAAACTTGAACAAATATCACATTCTCTAAAAAATAGGTAATATCTATTTTAATACATTAAATGCAGTAGTTGGCTCTAATTTTATTGCACAGGATTGTAAAACTTCTATCAAGATAGATAGATAATCCAAGTTTTTTTCTTTCATCATCCCATCAAGCAGTTCTTCACAATCTTTAATTCGTAAATTTCTTGCAACACCTAGATTTTTATGTGCTAGATTATGAAATGCTGTAAAGTCTAGTTTTGCAGAATTTTCTTGGGAGTTCTTTAGTGTTAATAACTCTTCTTTAAAAGTTATATTTGCCTCTATGAGTTGAGTCACATACTCTTTGACTAACTGCCCAATAAGTTCTTCTTCTAAGTCAAGCTCTTTAGCAGTTTCAAGT
>JALTUB010000383.1 GCA_027047745.1 Sulfurimonas sp. | reverse complement strand
GCTCTTTGACCTAGTATATATGCTTTTCTTCTTTGTTTATAAAGAATATACTTCCTCTTAAGTGTAAGAAAAAGGCTCTCTCTCAGTCCTGCTCTTTTCTCAACTGCAACTATACACTTATGATTATAGTAGAGCTGTTGTACTTTATGCAACACTGTTCTCATCTGACTTTTCGCTTAAATCAACATGAATACTCTCTTTTCTTACACTAAGCGACATAGCTTCAACAAGTACAGTGAGGAGACCTCCCTTATTCAGTTTATCACTATAAAACGAATCAGACATTGTAAACTTTGTGATAACATCACCGCTTGGAGTATCTATGAAAAACGCTGCATGTGCTAAGGCATAGATGTTTTTTGCATAATTTTGAATGAGTTTTAAATTCTTCTCATTTACTTTGCTGTTTTCGTCTAAAGCAACAAACTTGATGTTTAACGCAAGGTTATAAGAGAGAATCTCTAATATGTTTGTGATTTTCTCCATACAAGACTCAATATCATCATCAATGATACTGTCTGGGAACTTCTGTTTTAGTAGTTTAGTAGTCGTGCAAAGGGTGTTATCTTCGATACCATGTTGCTCTAAGAACTCACGGTATGTTTTCATAGATGCTTTGTAAAGCTCTTTTTTGCGTTTATGAAAGTCAAGTGCCTTTTCATAGCTTACTTTCTCTTCTGGCTCTTTCTCTTGCTTATGTTCATAGCTTGGGGAAGGAGTGATTTCATCATCCCATGGACACCCATTTTCTTCACAATACTCTTTTGCTGCAAATCCAGCCGCTGCCAATGTAACGCCACCGATTAATAATCTTACTAACATCATCTTTCTCCTATTTTGTATTTCTGAAGAAAGTATAGAATAAGTGTGCGAAAGGTTAGTTCGTTTTTAGGAGTTTAGATATAAAATGAGTTCGTTTTTTAGTTTTTCATCAAGCTCATACGGTTCAACAATCTTAATATGGGGTATCCAATAGCGAACTATCTTTAGTATTTCTTCATCATAAGCTATAGTTGCTTGTACAATAAGCTTCTTTTTTGTCTGCTTGAGTACAACTTGATGGGGCAAAAGTTCACGGCGTAGAAAATACTCAGCGACACTGGAGTCTATCTCCAGTATCACTTTTAATTTGTTTTTGGAAAACCATTTGTTGTGTGGATCGTTGATAATATCGGTATAGTCACTATTTGGTGTAAACGACTTCTCTGTTTTACAGAGTTTATCAATCTTTGTAAAGCTATAGGTCTTTAGCTCACCATCTTCGTCGCCAACCAAGTACCAAATATCATTGTTGTTGACCATCTTATAAGGATTGAGAAGTCGTTTTTTGTCATTGTAGGTAAAGCAAATTTGATGTTTCAGCACAATCGCCAAGCGAATAAGGTCAAACTCTTTCTTTTTACTGCTTATATCTTCATAGGCACCACCCTTGATAAGCATCGCATCGTTTATTTTTTTGTTTAATACATCAGAGAGAGCATTGTCATCAATAGTAGGATAAAGCTTATTGATGC
This sequence comes from Sulfurimonas sp., assembly GCA_027047745.1. Lineage (GTDB taxonomy): Bacteria > Campylobacterota > Campylobacteria > Campylobacterales > Sulfurimonadaceae > Sulfurimonas. Next base: position 1,659 of record JALTUB010000383.1, on the reverse strand, counting down.
CACTTAGAAGGGCAAAGTCTCGTATATCATCATAGGTAAGCTTTCCTAAAAGGTAAGCCTCTAGGTAGTACTGTCCATTCTCAGCGGTGATAGGCAAGAACTGCATCACTCTCTCATTGAGGTCTTTCTGAATACTTCTCTTGGTAACTGCAAACTCATCTGCAAGTTCTTTTACACTCAGTATCTCTCCAGCGTTTAGTCTTGTAATAATAGAGGTAAGACGCATAGCGAGCTTATCTGTTTTTTTAGGGCGTTCTTTATTCATCATCTTCTAAATCAAGCCACCAGCCGATTACATCTCTATGCTTTTCTGCCGCTTTATAGAACCATTCCTCAACTGCCCCATATTCAAGTCCTATTCCACTCTCACTCTCAAATTTCTCTTCCCACTCCTCTTGTGATGAAAAGCCTTCAAGAATTGCAACTATAGAGTATCTTGCACCTATATTGTCATTATGATTAGATTTTAACAGTTCCATAAAGATTTTAAGAGCTATATCTTTATTCTCATCATTTGCCCATACAAACATAGCAAAGTTAAATATCATACGAATAATGTGCCTGTTTTCCATAAAACCCCAAGGAAGTTCATCAGGAAACCTGCCATTATTATCTATGAGGTCTATTGCTCTTTTAAAACCTCTCTCTATGATTTTAATAGCATTTTCAAAGTCACCATCCATAAGATAGTACTCATGTAGAGAGATATAAGGGTCAAAGTAATCAGGGTCTTTTTTGATGATACTTTTGAGTGTTTTTATACTCTTTTTGATATTTTCAGATTCAGACGATTCTGTAAATTCCCAGTAGAGCTCATTTACTTTAAATCTGTCTTTATCTATAAATTCATAAGTATCGTTCTCATCCTCTAGTACAAACTCATCATCTGCATAAAGCCAAGACTCAATATCAGAAGCTTTTTGAGAGATAGCAGGTGCTTTTACATCAAAGTATTCTCCTACATCTTTTGCAGTTATACCTCCTCTTCCATTTAAACCGCTCTTTTTTAAAAACACATAGATAATGGCTGCTGCTAAAAGGTTGGGTTTTTGAGCGTTTTCAATAATTTCGGGATTTATCTCATTAAGGTCTTCAAGCATAATAAGCGGTACTTCACTTACTTTTAAAAACTCGAAGCTGTATTTACGGATTTGGTGTTCAACGGTCTTGTAATTGTTCGGCATATTTTTAGTTCCTTATTCTGTCATGCACTTTTTCTCCATTATTATGCCATTAATCGTATTAAATATGAGTTTTGAAAAATTTTCAAGTATATATTATGAATATAGACAAAGCCCAAGAGACTTTGAAAAACACGAGAAAAAGGAGTAAGCATATGCTTAATAAGAAGGTTACATTTGAAATCACCTCAAAACCTCAAAATATTTTTGAGGACTTTAACAACTGGAGCAAACGATGGTTTCAGTAGGAACAGCATTAACAGTACTCATTGCAGTAGGCACCGTTTTAAAAGAAACGCTAGAGTCGGATGAAGAGTAACTCTACATCTTAACACTACAAATAATCACAATTAAAAAAGGATACAACCATGTCAAAATTTCCATTAACAAATGATGAGCTTTTAGCTCAAGCCCCAGCACTCTTTACAGAGGAACCACATTACGATGTAAGCGATAAATATCACTTCATTCCAACTAT
>JALTUB010000382.1 GCA_027047745.1 Sulfurimonas sp. | reverse complement strand
GGGCCCAATTTTCGGGTTTTACCCGTGGCACATTTGTGCTTTTTTGACTATTTTGTGCCACCTTTTGTGTCACAAACATTCTTTAAGCCCCTATTTTATGGGCTTTTACCCTAACACATAACGTGTTTTTCGGGTTCATATTGCTTTAAATGCTTTGCTCGGCTTCAATTTCTTTGATAATTTTAGCAACTGTCTTTGCAGATAGATTTGTAGCTTCGCCGATTTTTCCAAAGTGCCAATTAGCATTTTTCTTTTTATAATCGTCTGCATATAAACCAGTCATAACATTGATTACGGCTCTCTTGTTTCTCTCTGCTTTGTTTCTGCTAACTCTTTTCATATTCTCTGCTCTACTTGCCATTGTTTCCTCCAAATAGTGTTCTAAGTTATTGTATTTTTTTTCTTGAGAATTTGATAATTCAAAATCTCTATCGTTGTACCAATTCCAAACGCTACGACATTTTGCTCTAATCGTTGAACGCTCTTTATTTTCTAAAAATTGCATTGAAGCCCAACTTTCTAAGCTATCATAAACGATAAAGCCCGTTGCTCTTATCTGATCTTCTGCATATAGCTTTATAGCCCAAAAAGTGAAATCTTCAAAGCTATCTGCTCGTGTGGGTGTGTAAAGTTTTTTTGTAGGTAGGCTGTCAAGCTGTTTGCTAAACTCTCTAAGCTTATATACTTTTGTATATATCCGTGCGGTTTGTTCGTCTAAATCTTTTTTGCTAGGCTTAAACGGTAACCGCTTTATGCCTGTATCGTGAAAAGTTAGGAGAAAGCGGGCTATTATGTCGTTTAAAAACTCCTGCCCTTTTTTTGTGCCAAAATAGCCGTCTATTGCCCACCCTACGAAATATCCGTTATTTATATGCTTGTGGATTGTTGGAATAGGTAAGTTGTACTCTATCCATTCTTCGCCTGCTCCGGATATCCAGAAGTAAAGCCAGAAATGCTTGATTAGTTCAGTGTTTTTCGATATAATGTTATTCATAGAATTAACTCCCAAGCTAAGCCCCCAATCGCCAAATTTTGGGCTTAGCTTTTTTTTTGCCCTCATTGTACCAAAAATCGGAAGTACAATCCAATGTTTTTCCAATAAACACCAAAAAAATTACTTTTTCAAAAATCGGAAGTACGAACTCACCTAAGGGGTAAGACCTAAAAGCAGAGCGTTAGGTCTTATAATGGCAAAGCCATTAGCTTTGAAAAAGCTAAAATAAACCTTTAAGATAGAGAATACCTATCTCTTAATATATAAAAAGTTTTTTCTTGACAAAAAGAAAGAAAAGACCGCTAATTTTGATAAAGGCGTGCAGGTATATTAGGGAATATACAAGAAAAATACGAAAAATAGGGATAGATTGCTATAACAAAAGCATAAGCTTGTAGTCGTGCTTTGAACGCTATCCTCCTGAAGTGAGGTTCTTTTCTTTTGAGAATAAATGAATAATCTATTAAATCACTAAATAAATTTTATATGCCAAAGTCCAAAGTAGTTAAATTGCAGGGGAGCGATAAGACCGCCAGTCTTAGACGTTCTCTACACAAACACCAATGACCGACCGCCAATCGGTTAAGTAGTTTGTGTGCGTGTGGCGGGGTGTATTGAAAGGTACTTGCCCTGATACGCCGGGAGCTGTCCGCTGAAATGCGGGCTTCGACCCAATACGACTAAATTGCAATATGGGCGACTGTTAAATAGTGCATAGCCACCAATGCGGTTATGTGCTCGTTTGTAGTGAAGCAGGTGAAAATCCTGTCTGGGGGGAGTTGCGGAAGCTCTCAACCCAGCACGGCGGGGGAGGTAAGGGCAGTAATGCACCTACTAAATAGCTCAACCCGTTAAGGTTTATCGGCAAGGCGATAGCTAAAGCACCCATTAAGGGTGCAACCGTGTAATGTTGGTAAAGGTTAAAAAATTCAACGCTGTGAAGCATATAGCCGACCGAAAGCCCATAAATGGGTAAGTAAGGCGAAGCTTGTATATTCTACCGCTTGAGGCGATATGTAGAGAGGGTAAGACCCGAAAGCAAGACCTAACCCAACTAAACAGACACTACAAACTAACCAGGCAACCGCCGAACGGCTCTTTATAGAGTGCGAGGCGGGAGAGGTGAGCTGAATAAGGTTTGAAAACTTTTGCGGGAATGTCGTGAAAGTTTGAAGCGTTCAAGTGTGGCAACTTGATTCTATACGCTACCTAAAAGGCTCTGCGAGGCAATTTAACTACTTTGGGGTGTGGCAACCCCTTTAAATGCTTTTTTGGAGTATTTAAAGGGGTTGCCACTCTGCCGAGAGGCATATCTATAAACCCACCGAGAGGTTGGTTCGATCGTCGGCGAATGTTGAAGTTCGATTGTTCGGTTTATAGATTGGCATTTGTTCCTTTGAGGATTGTTTAACAAATCAACAAAGGGGAAAGAAATGCAACAGACAAAGACACTAAAAGAATTTACAAGAGAAGCGATTAAATATTTAGGAAATGGCTACAAGTATGCAAAAGTAGTTCAAATTCCTAAGAAAAAACGCCATAGAAGCAACGAAATACAAAAAAAGGTATCAGAGTACTACAAAACAGATTTAAGCCGTGGAAAGCGACAACATAGAAGAAGAAAAAATCTTGCGAATTATGGCGGAGCTATGTTTCAAGATAGAGTAATTGTTCTTTTTAGAACAGAGGGAGAACATAACGACGGAGACAAAGAGTTCATAGAAGTTTCTAAGTTGGAAGTTGAGTTAAGCGAGTGGATAGGATTAGTATTTTTTAAGAACGAGTTCAAACGTTTCACGGTCAGATTATCGAGAGACACTTATCGAAGAATTAAATTAGATTTTCAACTTGCAATAAAGAACGGCAGTGGAAAAAATTATCATAAGTTGCTTGCAATGTGGAGAGGGTTGCCGTGGTGGAAAGGTATCGGCAGACAGTCTTCAGAGCTACACTGCTATACGAAAGAACTACTAAAAAAATATAGACGGGAGTGGAAGCCGTTATATACTAAAAATTGAAGAATTGCAGGATAAACCGTGCCACGATTGTGTCACTATCCCACTTCGTGGGGCCCAATTTTCGGGTTTTACCCGTGGCACATTTGTGCTTTTTTGACTATTTTGTGCCACCTTTTGTGTCACAAACATTCTTTAAGCCCCTATTTTATGGGCTTTTACCCTAACACATAACGTGTT
>JALTUB010000381.1 GCA_027047745.1 Sulfurimonas sp. | reverse complement strand
TTTCCTAAAACTTCAACTCGAAGTCTCTTAAGGCCTTTTAAACAAGGTCTCTTTGTTTGTGGATGGGAATTATAGGGGGTTGTTGCTTAATTGTCGCTTAATTGGTGGGGGAAGTTTTTAAAAGTTTCAAAACTTTACACTTCTGCTATCCAACCACCACCTATTAGCTTGTCATCGTCATAAAAAACAGCTGCTTGACCAACTGCTACACCGAACACACTATCTATCAGTTCAACATACGCTTTATCATTTTCTATCTTTACATTACACTTTACAGCCGTTGTTCTATATCTTAATTTTACAGTAGTGGTAAACTCTTTTTTATCATTAAACATATTTAAGTTATTTAAAACTACTTTATTACAAGCTAGTTCTTCTTTTTTTCCAACAACAATCTGGTTTTTTTCAGGTATTATTTTCAGAACAAAATGAGGGTCATGTGCACCATGGACTGTAAAACCTTTTCGTTTACCGATGGTGTAGTGCATATATCCTTTATGTTTACCTACTACATTTCCATCTTTATCTAAAACTTCACCAACATTATCAACTTTAACATAATCTTTCAATAAGTCTGTATAAGTTGTTTCAACAAAACAAATTTCACTTGATTCTGCTTGTGATGAAAAAGACTCTAAACCTTTAACAGATGCTGCAATCTCTTTAATGCGTTTTTTCTTCTTACTTCCTAGTGGGAATAATAATCTTGGTAATATCTCTTTGTTAACATAAAATAAAAAATAACTTTGATCTTTTGTATCATCTTCTGCTTGATAAAAATACTCTCCATCTGTTTTTATATAATGTCCAGTAGCTAAATAATCAGCCCCTATCTTATCAGCATAGTTAATCATCTCTCCAAACTTCATGGTTCTGTTACATAAAGCACAAGGATTTGGTGTTTTTCCCTCTTCATAAGTATCTATAAAAGGTTGAAATACTTCTTTTTTGAAACTTTCTTGTAAATCTAAAACATGAAGCTTTACTCCCAAATTATCAGCAGCTTTTTGAGCACGAGCCTGATGTATTTCATGATAACCTGGTTTTGAGTGAAGCTTCATATATAAACCTTCTACCTCATATCCATCTTCTTTTAACATAAGTGTAGTAACAGTAGAGTCAACACCACCACTCATACCAACTAATACTTTTTTCTTACTCATTTATTTATCCCTTTAAACTAGACAATGATTTATAATAATTTGAATCTTTAAAACCGACATCTTCAAGAACTTGTATCTGCTTAACTAATGATTTTTCTATCTCACTGCATACAAATTCTAAATCATCAGTTAAATGTATCAACTCAAAATCTTCTTCGTTTATCATACCTGAACCTAGGAGTTTGGATTTTATAAAATCTAAAAGAGTCTGATAAAATTCTATACCAACTACAAATATCTTAACACCTGTAACTTTTCTTGTTTGAACTAAAGTAAGTGACTCAAAAAGTTCATCTAGTGTCCCAAATCCACCTGGAAAGATAACATAAGCCATGGAATATTTAACTAGCATTACCTTTCTTGAAAAGAAATAATCAAAACTAAGCTCTTTTGTTGTGTAAGGATTTGCTATCTGCTCAAAAGGTAAATCGATATTTAATCCTATAGACTCAACATCTTCATGCTCTTTTGCACCTCTGTTGGCAGCTTCCATGATTCCAGGTCCACCACCAGACATTATATTGAAACCTTTTGTTGCAAGCATAGATGACAATTTTACTGTCTCTTTGTAATAAAAATCGTCACTAGAAGTTCTTGCACTACCAAATATAGTGACAGTAGGCCCTAAATCACCAAGCTCATCAAAACCTTTTACAAAATCAGCAATAATTTTAAATACACTCCACATATCAGCTGATTTTATGTCTTTAATATATTTTTTAGTTAATGCATTATCTTCCATATTTATCCTAAGACTTAAGCTGCATTAAACGCTCTTTTTTTGTGCCTATTGTTGTAATTTGAACTCCAAAATTTCCATCAACAATAACGACTTCACCTTGTGCTATGATATGATTATCTACAAGTATTTCCAATGGATCATTTGCTAGTTGATTTAGTTCTATAACAGACCCTATATCCATATTTAACACATCTTTTAGTAACATCTTTTTCTTACCAATTCTTACTCTGACTGGTAATTTAACATCCATTATCAAAGATATATTATTCATCTCTTCACTGCTTAAATTAACTTTATCTGACACAAAGTTATCAGAATTTAAAGATGATTCATTAGGCTCATCTACTGAAGAGTTATCTTGAATAGTATTAGAATTGGTATCTGAAGAAATCACATTTTTAATCTTTTCATCGATTATAAACATTAGTAAAGAATTTATAGAACCTAATGTAAAATTATAAATACGCATTTCACTATACTCTTCAAGACTAATTTCTGCATCATCACTAATGTATTCTATATCTTCAACACTAAAAGATAAAATAGGTAGCTCTTTTTGAGCAGATAAAGTATTTCCAATCGCACCAAAGATATTAGATACTATCTCTTTAGATGCATCCAAATCATCATCACTAACATCTTCTCTATCACTAGCTTCTTCACCCATCATCATATCCGATAAGGATGCACAAAGATTTGGAGGAAGGCAAACCATAGCTTTTGCTTCTATATTCCCTGTTACATTTAACTTAACCAATACCATTGGAGGAATTATATTTGAAATAATACTTAATTCTTGTTCTTCCTTTAACTCTAGTGTTGGAGCTTCACCAACAAGTGCTTCTATCGTACCAACAGTTTCATCTTCAAATAATTTCATAAAAGAACTCATCTTATTATTCCTCTTCTTTATTAGTTATATTTTTATCATGAATAATGTCTTTTACACCTGATATTTTATCATGACGCTGTTTTTCAAAACTCTCTAAAGCTCGTTTAACTGCATCTTTTTCAGTATCTATTATTTCAGTTATTTGAATAGATTTTCTAAATCTTCTTAAACCTATCTGACCTTTAAAACGCTCTTTTGAATCAACACTAACAGTTACTATATCATTTGCCGCACTTGAGAGTCTAAGAACATCTCCAACCTGAAGACCTAAAATATCTGACATAGCCAGATCAGTACTTCCTAAGTTTGCTTCTATATCTACTTTAGCACCACCTAGTAAAACTTGAAGCTCTGCATTTCTGCTTTTTTTTGAACTTGTTTCATTGAGCATTAAGTCTCTACTTGCAAGTTTAGGTAAAATAGGTTCTA
>JALTUB010000380.1:15677-28129 GCA_027047745.1 Sulfurimonas sp. | reverse complement strand
AAAGTGAAAACGGTACTGTTCCCCCTCTTTGAGTGGAGGAATATCCATAGAGTATGAGCCACACTGCATATTTGTTTCGGCTTTATGGTCTATAAAACTTTCTAAAGGTGTTTGCATATTTTTTATTATCTCTTTATTTATTTGTGGATAAGTATAGCACTATTTTAATCAATATCTATCTTTTATTGTATATATTTTATGCAATTGTAAATAAACGAAAATATTTTGTAAAATGAAAGAATTTATCAATTATAATGGCATCTTACAATTTAAAGGCTCAAAATGAAATCATCAAATATAAAACACTCAGGCTTTACACTTGCAAAAGGCAAAAACTTAACTGGAGATGATTTTTATGATGTAAAAAACTTTAACAATCTTACAGTTGCAATCGTTTGTGATGGTGTTGGAAGTGCCGATGAAGGTGCTGAGGCGGCAAAGAGAACAGTGCAGTACCTGATGAACAACTTAAAAAAACGCCCAAAAACTTGGAGTTTAGAGAAGTCTATCTTGACTTTTATAAAGTCAATAAATGAGATTTTATATAAAGAGTCACAAATCAATTATGAACGCAGTGAACTTGTTACTACCTTGACTATTGTTGTTATAGAAGGTAATAGGCTTTATGGTGCAAATGTTGGTGATAGTAGAGTTTATTTACAAAGAGAAAACAGACTAAATCAACTCTCACAAGACCATGCTATGGATGAAGTGGGTTATGAAAATGTACTTACTCAAGCCATAGGTATTGAGCTTCATGTAGCTCCATATTATTTTGAAAATAGTATTCAAAAAGATGATAAGATTCTGCTTTGTAGTGATGGACTTTATAACATCATGAACGAAGATAGCTTAGAAAAAGGTATTGCTTTTGGAGCACACTCTTTAGTGAAAAAAGCCTCTAAACTTATGAAAGATGATTTACCAGATGATACTACTGCTGTTGTATTGGAGATTTTAGATGCCAATGAACTAGATGATTTAAAACAGCAAAAACTTATAATACCAGAGAGCTTGAAGCAGGGTGATACTATAGATGGATACACACTTACAAAATCTTTAGTCCAAAATGATAGGACATGGTTGGCACATAAAAAAACAAAAGATTATGTTGTGAAGTTTACACCTAAAGAGGCTATAGATGATAGTTCAGTTCTTGACCTGTTTGTCAAAGAAGCATGGAATGCAAAAAGACTTAAAGCTACTTTTTTCCCAAAAGCAGTTATACCTAAAAATAGAACACATAGATACTATGTTATGCAACTCTTTGAGGGTGAAGATTTACAAAAGTACCTTTTACATAAAAAACTTAGCATTGATGCAGGGGTAGAATTAGGAAAAAATCTGCTTAAAATGTCACAATATCTACTTAAATATGACCTCGTGCATGGAGATATAAAGCCTGAAAATATCATGCTCTTAGAGGATGAAGATGAAAATATAGAGTATAAAATCATAGATTTTGGAAGTATTACTGAGATATTTTCAAACAACACACGAGCAGGAACACCGAGTTTCTTGTCACCTGATAGATTTGAAGGTGAAGCTATTAGTGAAAGTAGTGAACTGTTTTCTGTTGGAGTTACTTTATATCTATCATTAACAGGGAAGTATCCTTATGGAGATATAGAACCATTTCAAAACCCTCTCTTTAAAACAGCGAAAAAACCAAGTCATTACAATAAAAATATTCCTGATTGGCTCGATAGTGTTATCTTAAGATCTATAGCTATAGATAAAGAACAACGCTATGAGCATTACTCAGAGATGAACTATGAACTTCAATATCCTCAAAAAGTAAAACCATATTTCTCAAAAGATAGTACATTGATAGAAAGAAACCCTGTACTTTTTTATAGAGTTGGCTTTACTGTTATGACTATCTTAAATTTTATACTTTTACTTTGGATTGGTTACAATAGCTAATAGATTTTGCATGAGTTGTATGTTTTTTATACAACTAATTGCATCTTTTTCTGTTTATATAATCTATAATACCACAACAAAAACATATTTAAAATAATTGAATTTAAAGGATAATATATGGCAGGATTTAAAGAACTAAAAGGACAAGGACACGCACCAACGCTATTTATGGCGTTTTTATATTTTGATATGAGTTTCATGGTCTGGACAATGTTAGGTCCACTATCTACAGAAATAGCAGAAGCTTTAGCTCAAAATGGATTTATAATCTCAGCAGGTCAAAAAGCAACACTTCTGTCTTTACCTATTCTCTCAGGTGCATTGTTAAGAATCTTACTTGGATTTGGTGTTGATAAGCTAGGTGCAAAAGCTACAGCACTTATGGCACAGTTTGTTGTTATAACAGCTCTAATAACAGCCTTTTTACAAGGTAATTCTATCACATATGACACACTTCTTTTAGTTGCTCTTGGACTTGGTTTTGCAGGAGCTTCTTTTGCTGTAGCACTGCCTCAGGCTGGTCAGTGGTATCCTCCAAAACTTCAAGGTGTAGTTCTTGGCATCGCAGGTGCTGGTAATATCGGTGTTGTTCTTGATTTTATGTTTGCTCCTAAAATCGCAGAAATTTGGGGATGGGAGTCAGTATTTGGTGTGGGTGCAGTGATGGCTATCTTAGTATTTATCGCTTATGCTCTCTTAGCAAAAAATGCTCCAGAGTCAGTTTATAAAGCAAATCCTAAAAAGGTAAAAGATTATTTTAAACTCCTTCGTGATAAAGATACATGGTGGTTTAACCTTTTTTATGCAGTAAGTTTTGGTGGTTTTGTTGGTTTTGCGGGATACATGAAAGTCTATCTCATGAACACATACCAATCTGATATGTCTGCATTTGGTCTTAATGTATTTAATGAACCAAATGTAATGGTAATCGCAGGATATTTTGGTGCATTAACTATCTTTGCAGGTGCAGTGCTTCGTCCTGTTGGTGGAGGAATTGCAGATAAACTTGGTGGGATTAAATCACTTTATATCTTTTTTGGAGTCGTAGCACTTTTAGCGATTATTAACGCATCTGTAAAACTTCCATTTGCTCTAGCGATAGTTGTACTGTTTTTAATCATGGCAAATCTTGGAATGGCAAACGGTGCAGTATTTCAACTTGTTCCTCAGCGTTTTGGAAAAGACATCGGTATCATGACAGGTATCATCGGTGCTGCAGGTGGTCTTGGTGGTACTGCACTTATAAAGACTCTTGGTTGGTCTAAGGGTGCATTTGATGGTTACTCGGCTGGTTTTATGATATTTGCTGTTGTTGTTTTAGTAGCGATAAGTGGTATTTCTTTAGTAAAAACAAGGTGGAGAACTACTTGGGGTGTTCAATCAGGTGGTAGAATTTAGTCATGAAGTATCAATATCAAGAGGAAAAATAAATATGCAAATCTTAGAAGAAGCAAAACTAGCAAGAAGTAAAAAAGTTAATAAAATCGAGAAAGTTAAAGAGTTAAAATCCCCTATAGAAGCGTATGAAGCGATAGAAAAATATGCGAAAGAGGGGTATGATTCCATTCCTGATGAGGACAAAAAATACTTTTTAAAATGCTTTGGTATCTATGATAAAGATGGTCTTACTCCAAAACAGTTCATGATGCGTGTTCGTGTGGCAGGTGGGCATTTAAATGCAGTTCAGGCAAAGGCACTTGGAAATATCGCGAAAAACTATGGAAAAGATTATATTGATATTACTACTCGCTCACAAGTGGAGTTTCGTTACTTAGATATTGAAGATATGCCTTCTATTTTAAAAGAGCTTAAAGATGTTGGACTAACTGCTTATCAGACAGGCGTGGATAACTTTAGAAATATAGTGACAGACCCTCTTGATGCACTTGGATTTGATAATATTTTACCATCCTATCCACTTCTTAAAAAAATTCAAGAAAAATTTCTTTTTGATCCTGATTGGATCTCTACACTTCCTAGAAAATTCAACACTGCCATCACTGGTTCAATGTCAAACAGATGTAATATTTTTGGTCATGACTGCTCTTTTGTTCTTGCACAAAAAAATGGACGATATGGTTATAACATGTATCTAGGTGGTCGTGTTGGAATGATTGCAAAAAGTGCAGATATATTTTTAGCATCTCAGAGCGAAGTCCTTGCCGCATATGGTGCGATAATCGAGATTTTTAAAAAGTATGGTTTTCGTGATAATCGTAATAAAAATAGACTCCATTTTCTTATTGACGCAGTAGGAATGGATACTATTGCTACTGCAATTCGTGAGAGTGCAGGTATAGAGTTTGCAACTGCTGGAGATACACTTACAACTACAAATGCTCATGATACACAACATGGAGTAGTGCAACTAAAAGATGCTACTTTTGCTACCCAAATTATTGTCCCATCAGGAATATTTAGTGGAACTGCACTTATAAAAGCTAGTGAACTTAGCCAAGAGTTTGGAAGTTCAGAACTTCGCTTTAGTGTAGAACAAAATCTTTACATAATGGGTGTAAAAGATACAGAACAACTTTTAGAAAATGAACTTTTCCAAGAGTATAAAAATGTAAACTCTCCTTACTTTAACAATCTTATTGCATGTGCTGGGACTGAGCATTGTAGTTTTGGTGTGATTGAAAATAAACGAGATGCTATTGCACTTTCTGAGTACCTTACAAAAGCAGTGCCACTTGATGATGGTCGCATAAGACTCTACTGGTCTGCTTGTGTGAAAGGTTGTGGAACTCATGAGATAGCTGATATAGGTTTTGAGGGGTGTAAAGCAAAAGTTGATGGTAAAACAGAGGATGGTGTTCATATAACACTTGGTGGAAAAATTGTCAGTGAAGGAAAAAATGGCTACACAGTTTTAAAATCAACACCTTTGAGATTTGCACGATTTTATGTAGAGACTCTTGCCTTAGAGTACAAAAAACTACGCAATAAACAAGAGTCATTTGAAGTGTTCAATGATAGAGTATTGTTAGAGTATTCTCCAGCTTACATTGGTTTTTATATGAAGTTCCAAGCCTATCTAAGAGCAAAAAGTATCACAGTTGATTTAGATATAAACGCAGTAAAAAAGACAGGTAAAAATGAAAAGTTTGAAATCTTTGAACTTGGTCGTAAACTCTACTATCAACTTACAAAACAAGAAGCTTATCCTGCTTATAGCAGATTTACAAATGAGAACAAAAGAGACAAGCTCACAAGCCCTCATAAGATAAACAAAGAGCTAGATGCAAATATATCTGATATGCTTGTTAAAATGCTAGATGAAGAGACAAAACGAGCAGTTGTTTTTTCAGAATTAAACGAGTTTGTGCAACTCTCTACTTTAGTGTAATTTATACTCTATAGGTATCTCAATCGTTAAATCTTTGCTTGGTTTAGGAAATTTACCAGATAAGTCACTGATAGTTTTAGTGGCTGCTTTACCTAGTATTTCGCTTTTAGAAGATATTATTTTTATAGCGTTTACTGTTCCATCTTGCAGTATTTTAAAGTTTACAAGTACCTCACCTGTGATTCCCCTTTTTCTAGCTCTTCTTGGATAGTATAAGTTGTCCGATAAGAGTTGTGAGATTTTTTTAAGATTGTTATCAATATAGATTTTTTCTATTGTATGAGTTGGCGTAGTAGTTGGCTCTTTTACCTCTTTTGTTACTGGCGTTGCATCTGGAACAATCTCTTTTTTTATAACAGGCACACTAAATGAAGGTATTATTGCTTTTTTCTCTGCTACTTTTTTCTTCAATACTTTTTTCTTTTTTATAATAACTTTTTTAAGCTCTTTTCTTTTTTTAACTTTCTTTATCTCTTTAACTTCTTTTATCTTTTTTATCTTATTTATCTTATTCTTTGCAGTCTTTTCTTCTGGAATACATAGCTTTAAATTTATACATACTTTTTTTTCAACATCCTTATGATGAAGATATGCAACATATTCATAAGTGTAATATATGATAAAAAGTGCAAGTATATGCACTACTAGAGAAAAAAGAAAAGATGGTGCATGGCGTTTGCTCATTGGATGATTGTCTTTGTTGAAATAAATTTTATAAAGTCTATCTAAATAATTATATATAATAAATTAAATGAAGATTTTGAAGAGGAACACACACTTAAAGTGTGTGTTGAAGTAATGCTTTGAAACTATATAGCTTCTGTATCAGTTTCACCTGTACGGATTCTTATGATTTGTTCAATATCACTTACAAAGATTTTACCATCACCGATTTTCCCAGTTCTAGCAGCTTCAACGATAGCAGCAGTAACTTTTTCAACATCATTACCATCTACGATCATTTCCATTTTGATTTTTGGTAAAAAATCTACAACATACTCTGCACCACGATATAGTTCGCTATGACCTTTTTGACGACCATAACCTTTAACTTCACTTACAGTCATACCTTCGATACCTATCTCAGCTAATGCATCTTTTACATCTTCTAGTTTAAAAGGTTTGATAATTGCTTCTACTCTTTTCATATTTTCACTCCAAATATTTTTTATTTTAAAATTGTAACTACTTTCGTAGTTTAAATCAACTTTGAACTATATGTTCATTACCTTTTCACCATGAATAGTTTCATCAAGACCTACTTGTTCAGTCTCTTCATCAACTCTAGCTCCACCTGTCAATGCAGACGCAATATAGAAAACTATAACTGTACCTACTAAAGTAAACAGACCTACAACAACTATTGATTCAAGTTGAACCATTACTTGTCCTATTCTGTCACCTGAAGCTTTAAGAGGACCATCCCAAAGTAAATCTTTATCATTTATAGCTAGAAAGCCAGTTGCTAAAGCACCCCATAAACCAGCTAAGAAGTGGATACCAAAAGCATCAAGAGCATCATCATAACCAAGTTTTTTCTTGAGTACGGCAACACCAAAGAATCCGATTACTGAACCAAAGATACCAACTATTAAAGCACCTGTTACATCAACAAAACCTGCAGCAGGAGTTATGGCAACAAGACCAGCAACAACACCAGAAGCAGCTCCAAGAAGTGTAGCTTTTTTGAAGATTAACCATTCTATAGCAATCCAAGTCATAGCAGCTGCAGCAGTTGCTAAAGTAGTAGTAAATAGAGCAAGACCAGCTATAGCATTTGCACCGAATGCACTTCCAGCATTAAATCCATACCAACCAAACCAAAGTAGTGCAGCACCAAGGGCTGTAAGCATAACACTCATAGGTTTCATAGCAGTTTTAGGATAACCTTTTCTTTTACCAAGTAATACAGCAAGAACTAAACCTGCAAGACCACCGTTCATGTGTACAACTGTACCACCTGCAAAGTCTAAAGTTCCAGCATCAAATAAGAATCCACCACCCCATACCATGTGAGCGATTGGAGCATAAACAACAACTGTCCATATAGCCGCAAAAATTATCCAAGTAGAAAATTTCATTCTCTCTATAACTGAACCACTGGCAATAGCAACAGTGATAGCTGCAAATGTAGCTTGGAAAGCAACAAATACATAAGTAGGATATGTTCCACTTAAATCTGTCCATTTGATTCCGTCTAAGAACATATTGGATAAACCACCTATTACACTGTTTAAACTACCTGTAGCCGTTCCAAATGCCATAGAATAACCAGCAACTACCCATGCGAGTATTGCAACTGAAAAACCTACAAATACCATAGCGTAAGTATTAAGTACATTTTTTGAACGAGTCATACCTGAGTAAAAAAGTGCCAGACCTGCTGGAGTCATAAGTAATACTAAAGCAGTTGACATCATCATCCACGCAGTATCTCCAGTGTCAAGTTTATCTTCAGCTAAAGCTAAAGTCGGTAAAAGCAATAATGCTAAGCGTAACCATTTCTTCATTTTAAATTCCTTTGATTTCTCTTGCGAGTTATTTCATGACGCAAGTATAACATTTAAGAATAATTGTCTAATGGATTAACTGATTAATTTTTAATCAATTTAGAATAAATCACTTTTACAGGCTCTTACTTAATATTAAGGCTAGTTTAGATATTATTAACAAATTTTATTTTAACTAGAGTAGGGTACTTTACATGAGCAATTTGCTAAACAATGACGATATACAAACTATAAATATAGAAGAGACTCTTCAAAACTCTTATCTTGATTACTCGATGAGTGTAATTGTTGGTCGTGCTTTGCCAGATGTTAGAGATGGTCTAAAACCAGTGCATAGAAGGATACTCTATGCTATGGACAAACTTAATCTTTCTCATGGGGCTAAGTTTAAAAAATCAGCTCGTATAGTTGGTGATGTTATTGGTCAGTATCATCCACATGGAGATACAGCAGTTTATGATGCACTTGTTCGTATGGCACAAGATTTTTCTATGCGTATGCAACTTGTAGATGGTCAAGGAAACTTTGGTTCTGTTGATGGCGATAGTGCAGCTGCCATGAGATATACAGAAGCTCGTATGACAAAATATGCAGGTGAGTTGCTAAAAGATCTTGAAAAAAATACTGTGAACATGATAGATAACTATGATGCAACAACAAAAGAACCTGATGTTATGCCAACTCGTGTTCCTAACTTGCTTATAAATGGTTCATCTGGTATTGCTGTTGGTATGGCGACAAATATTCCTCCTCATAATCCTACTGAAATCATGAACGGACTTAAAGCACTTTTGGACAATCCAAATATAACTCTCTTAGAGATTATGGAACATATTAAAGCACCAGATTTTCCAACAGGTGGTATCATCTTTGGTAAAAAAGGGATAGTTGATGCTTATGAGAGTGGTCGTGGGCGTATAAAAGTACGCGCAAAAACTCATATTGAGCAGAGTGCTAAAAAAGAGATTATCGTTATTGATGAGCTACCATATCAAGTAAACAAAGCTCGTCTTATAGAAAATATTGCGAACCTCGTAAAAGATAAGATGATAGATGGTGTTTCTCTTATCCGTGATGAGTCTGACCGTGATGGTATGCGTGTAGTGATAGAACTCAAACGAGATGCCATGAGCGAGATAGTTTTAAACAATCTTTTCAAACAAACTTCTATGCAAAATACATTTGGTATTATCATGCTATCTATATTAAACCAAGAACCTAGAATCTTTGGAATTATAGATATATTAAAACACTTTATTAACCACCGTAAAACTGTCATCATCCGTCGTACAATTTTTGACCTTGAAAAAGCAAAAGCTAGAGCGCATATCCTAGAAGGTCTTAGAAAAGCGATAGATATTATAGACAAAGTTATCAAAACTATTCGTGCTTCTGATGATGAAGAAGATGCTAAAAATAATCTAGTCTCAGAATATGACTTTAGTGAGATTCAAGCAACAAGTATCGTTGCTATGAGACTTGGAAGATTGACTGGTTTACAGATTAAAAAAATCGAAGAAGAGTTAGCTGAACTTATAGAACTTATCACATACTTAGAATCAATCCTAAAAAGTGAAGAGGTTCTAAAAGGTATCATTTCTGATGAGTTTGATGAGGTTGCAGCAACTTATACAGATAAAAGAAGAACTGATATAGAAGATGATTATGATGATATAGATATTGAAGACCTTATTCCTAACGAGCCGATGGTTGTTACTATTACTCATAGAGGGTACATAAAGCGTGTTCCTTTAGCATCTTATGAAAAACAAAAACGAGGTGGCAAAGGCAAAACTGCTGTTACTACTTATGAAGATGACTTTATAGAAAACTTCTTTACATGTAATACTCATGATACTTTACTTTTTGTAACTGACCGTGGACAACTACACTGGCTGAAAGTTTACCGTATTCCTGAGGGAAGTCGTACTGCAAAAGGTAAGGCAGTTGTAAACCTTATCAACCTTGTCGCAGGTGAACAGATACAGTCAATCATCCCAACAACTGACTTTAGTGAAGACAAAGGACTTGTTTTCTTTACTAAAAATGGTGTTGTAAAACGAACAAATCTTAGTGAATTTAGCAACATTAGAAGTAATGGTGTAAGAGCTATTGTACTTGATGAAGATGATGAACTTATAACTGCACAAATCGCAGATCAAAGTATTAAATATCTGTTTATTGTTACTAAACTAGCACAATGTATCAAGTTTGAGATCGAAAAAACTCGTGAGCAGGGTCGTAGCACTCGTGGTGTTAGAGGAATCAAGTTTAAACATGAGGGTGATGTAGTTGTTGATGCAAATATCATAGCAAATGATGAACAAGAGATACTTGTAGTTGCCGAAAAAGGCATAGGTAAACGAACAGACGCTGGTGAATATAGACTTACAAATCGTGGTGGTTCTGGTGTAATTGCTATGAAAATGACTGCAAAAACAGGTAAAAATATCGTTGGTGTTCTTATGGTTGATGAAACTATGGATATGATGGCACTTACAAAAGCTGGTAAAATGATAAGAGTAGATATGCAAACCATATCAAAATCTAGTAGAAATACTTCTGGTGTATATATAGTAAAAGGTGATGAAGTCTCTAGTATCTCTCGTTGTCCTAAAAATGAAGTGGAAGATGATGATGAAGAGAGTGATAGCTTAATAGTGGAATAGTATTTGCTATAAAATTAATAATAATTATACGAGGATAAGAAATGAAATATTCTATACTATTAGTAGGACTACTTGGTTGTGTCGCAAGTTATGCAAATGAACCTTCTATGAAACAAGTTGCTCCACAGCCTACAAATATAACTGTAGTCTGTCCAACTGGTAAATGTTCACAAGCTCCAGTTCCAGCAGTTCAGAAAGTTGGTGTTGTTGAGGATGAAAATACTTTAAGTCAAAATTCAAATATGCGTATTGATGTTGTTGGTGAAGGCGTTGCTCCTGTGAATACTTCATCTCCTGCACAAGCTTATGCTTTAGCAAAAAGAGCTGCAGTAGCTGATGCTTATAGACTTATTGCTGAAAAAGTAAAAGGTGTTCGTATTGAGGGTGATGACTTGATTAAGAACATGATGGTTAAGCGTTCAACTGTTAGAACATCTGTAAAAGCAATGGTTAGAAATGCAAATGTAGTTGAAACAACATTTAAAGATGGTTTATGCGAAGTAGAGATGGAAATCGTACTTTCTTACTCAGACTTTGCTCAATAATATTTCTTAGTTCACTTGCTTTAAATGCAGGTGAATATCTTATATCTTATAGATACATTGTAAAAGATGCTGTTCTTTATAATGAATCTCTTCTCATCTCAAAATCTATGCAAACTTGCGTAGGAAAACCTCAAAAAAGCTTAATGTTAGAATCTGATGGAAGCACAGACTTAAAAACAATAATCTTAAAACATAAAGAAAAATTTATATCTTTTATTCATAAACTTGGTATGAACTTAGAGCATAGAGAGAAAAATATTAACTACCAAAATAGTTCTACAACGATACTTACTCTTAAAACAACTTGTTTTGAAGTCGATTTTAATGATAATTTTGCTAAAATTTCACCTTTAAAATAGGGATAAAATAGGACTTCTTGTGAAAATTGCCATAGTTGAAGATGATATAAATATGAGAAAATCTCTTGAAATTGCGATGAGTGATTATAAAGAGTTTGAAATCAAAACATATAAAAATGCAAAAGATGCTCTGAAAAATCTTGATGCTTCCTTCGACTTAGTGATAACAGACATAAATATGCCTGGAATGGATGGCATAGAGTTTGTAAAAGAGTTAAATGGTCGTTTTGAGATAATCATCATGACAGGAAATGCAACTTTAACTCGTGCTATAGAATCTATACAACTTGGCGTTAAAGACTTTTTGCTTAAACCATTTGATGTTGATACCTTGGTAGCTGCAATAAAACGCGAAAGTCAGATACAAGAAGTTAAAAAAAGTGTTCCAAAAAGTAAAAAATCTTCAACAGGATTTTTAGGAAAATCAAAAGCCTTATCAAAGATATTAAGCATCGCAGATAAAGCATGTAAAACAGATGCAAGTATATTGTTGCTTGGTCAAAGTGGCGTTGGAAAAGAAGTTTTTGCTTCATATATACATAAAAATTCACCAAGAGCAAAAAAGCCGTTCATCGCTATAAATATGGCTGCTATTCCAGATAATCTTATAGAGAGTGAACTTTTTGGTTTTGAACAAGGTGCTTTTACAGATGCTAGTGAAGCAAAAGCAGGGCAGTTTGAGTTAGCAAATAGTGGAACACTTTTTCTTGATGAGATAGGAGAGATGCCCTACGGCGTTCAGGCTAAACTACTTCGTGCGCTTCAGGAAAAAGAGGTTCGTCGTTTAGGCTCTTCTAAAACTATAAAGATAGATATTAGAGTAGTTTCAGCGACTAATGCCAATTTAACTGAAAAGATAAAAAATGGTGAGTTTAGAGAAGATTTGTACTATAGGCTCAACACAATTCCTTTGCTCATTCCACCACTTAAAGAGAGAAAAGAAGAAATTTTAGAGATAGCTAATGCTATGGTTGAACAAAACTGTAGTAAATATGGTTTTGACTTAAAATCATTTTCCAAAGAAGCACAAGATGAGTTAGAGAGTTATGATTGGCCTGGAAATATCCGTGAGCTAATCTCGGTAGTTGAGAGAG
>JALTUB010000380.1:10875-15577 GCA_027047745.1 Sulfurimonas sp. | reverse complement strand
ATGGTTGAACAAAACTGTAGTAAATATGGTTTTGACTTAAAATCATTTTCCAAAGAAGCACAAGATGAGTTAGAGAGTTATGATTGGCCTGGAAATATCCGTGAGCTAATCTCGGTAGTTGAGAGAGCTGTGATACTAAGTGAAAACCAAGAGATACAAAAAGAAGAACTTTTTTTAGAAAATAGAAAATAATAGGAGAAAATATGAGTAAAAAATATAATGTAGCAGTAGTTGGTGCAAATGGAGCAGTTGGAGAAGAGATTTTAGCAGTTCTTTCAGAGATAGATTTTCCTCTAAATAAACTCGTTCCGATGGCTAGTGCTAGAAGTGTTGGCAAAACAGTTGAGTTTGATGGAAAAGATTTAAACATCGTAGAACTTACTGAAGATATTTTTGAAAAAGAAAATATAGAGATAGCTCTTTTTAGTGCTGGTGGAAGTGTAAGTGCTAAGTTCGCGCCCTATGCAGTAAAAGCTGGAGCAGTGGTTATAGACAATACTTCTCACTTTAGGATGGATAAAAATACTCCTCTTGTAGTGCCAGAAGTAAACCCTGAAGATATAGCAAAATGGAGACAGACAGGTGTTATCGCAAATCCAAACTGTTCAACTATTCAAATGGTTCAAACTCTTAAACCTCTTGATGAAGCTTATGATTTAGTTCGTGTTGATGTTGCAACTTATCAAGCAACAAGTGGAGCTGGAAAAACAGCTATGGAAGAGTTAGTAACTCAGATGCAAGACTTTTTTGCCTTTAAACTTGATGAGAGTGAACATAAAGTTTTCAACCAACAAATCGCTCTTAATGTTATCCCTCAGATTGATGTTTTTACTGAAAATGGATACACAAAAGAAGAGATGAAAATGGTAAATGAAACTACTAAAATCATGCATAAAGATATAGCTCTTAGTGCTACATGTGTTCGTGTTCCAACTCTTCGTGGTCATGGAGAAGCTCTCACACTTTCGTTTGATAGTGAGGTTCAAGCAGATGAAGCAAGAGAAGTTTTAAGTAAAGCTCCAAATATCGTTATAGTAGATAAACCAGAAGAAGCACTTTATCCGATGCCTGCTACATGTGTAGATATGAATGAAACTTTTGTCGGACGCATAAGAAATGACAACTACTCAAAAAATATGTTGCATCTTTTTATAGTTGCTGATAACCTAAGAGTAGGAGCTGCTACAAATGCAGTTAGAATCGCTCAAAAATGGGTTGAGATGCAAGGAGAAAATATATAATGGAACAAATGTTTGAAAGCTCTTTATGGGCTTCAAGATTTATGGTTATACTAGCTGTAATATTTGGACTTGTAGGTGCTGTTGCACTATTTATCGTTGCTTCTGTAGATGTGTATGATACTGCAAAAATGATTATCACTACATATGCAAACCATTTGCACCCTGAACATTTTCATGAAGATGCTGTTGGTGGGATTATAGGTGCTGTAGATTTATATCTTATTGGTGTTGTTATGATACTTTTTTCTTTTGGACTTTATGAGTTATTTATATCAGATATAGATGCTGCAAAAGGCGATGAAAAAGAGAATAAAATACTGGCAATCCACTCACTTGACCAACTTAAAGATAAAATCTCTAAAGTGATAGTAATGGTTCTAGTAGTTGGATTTTTTCAAAAAGTAGGGCATACTGAGTATAATGGTGCATTAGAAATGCTCTATTATGCTCTTTCAATCACTGCTGTAGCCGTTGGTTTGTTCTTTTTGGGTAAAGTTGGACACAATAATCATTAATTAGGAATTTAATATGAGTATAAGAACTAAAGTTCAATGCAGGGAGGCACTAAATGCAGAGTCGTAAAATATTTGTAGATGCATGTTTTGGGAAAGAGACACCATACACTCCAGTTTGGATGATGAGACAGGCTGGTCGTTATTTACCAGAATATATGGCAGTTCGTAAAGAGGCTGGAAACTTTTTAAATCTTTGTCATAATCCAAAAATGGCTTGCGAAGTATCACTTCAACCTGTTGATATTGTTGGTGTTGATGCAGCTATCATGTTTAGTGACATCTTAGTTATCCCTGATGAAATGGGAATGGACTTGAGTTTTGTTAAGGGTGAAGGACCTAAGTTTAGTGATCCTATAACTTGTGATGCAGATATAGATAGACTTATAGGTGGAGATGAAGCTGCCTCAAAACTAACTTATGTTTTTGATACTATAAAACTTATAAAAGAGCAGTTAGCTGATGATAAAGCACTTATAGGTTTTACAGGTGCACCATGGACTTTAGCAACTTATATGATAGAGGGGCAAGGAACAAAAACTTATAATATCTGTAAAAAAATGATGTACTCAAACCCTGAACTTTTACATAAAATCCTTGCAAAAGTTACTGAAGTCGTTAAACTTTACATGGAAAAACAGATACAAGCAGGTATCGATGTTGTTCAAATCTTTGATAGTTGGGCATCTGCTATTGAAACTGAAAAATATGATGAATTTTCTTGGAAATATATGGTTGAGATTGCTGATTATTTAAAAGTAAAATATCCTCATATTCCTATCATAATGTTTCCTAAAGGTATCCCTGCATTTTTAGATAAAGTATATGGAAACTTTGATGTGTTTGGTGTTGATTGGGCTACTCCTATGGAACTTGCTAAAGAGAAGATTGGTGATAAATATGTTCTTCAAGGAAATATGGAACCATGTCGTCTTTACTCAAAAGAAGCAACAACTAAGTCTGTAGAAGAGATTCAAGAAGTTATGGGTGGTAAACGCCATATCTTTAACTTAGGTCATGGAATCCTTCCTGATGTTCCTGTAGAAAATGCTAAACACTTTATAAATGAGTGTCATAGAGTAAGTGGAAAATAATATCATCTTTGGACCTATAAACTCACGCCGTTTTGGCATGAGTTTAGGTATTGACCTCTCTCCATCTTCAAAACAGTGTAACTTTGATTGCTTATATTGTGAACTCGCTCCCAATGCAACTATCTCGACTCAAAACAAGAGCGTATCTTTAGATGAAATCATCTCAGAATTAAAAAAACATTTAGATGAAAATATAGATGTAATAACGCTCACAGCAAACGGTGAACCAACACTATATCCCCAACTTGATGAACTCATAGATGAAATAAATAAGATAAAAAATAAAACTCAAACGCTAATACTAACTAACAGTGCTACGCTTGTGGATGATGATGTTTTTAACTCACTTTTAAAACTCGACCAAGTAAAACTCTCTCTTGATGCTGTTAGTAAAGATGTATTTAAAAAGATAGATAGACCACATGAAGATATAGATATAGAACAAGTTGTAGAAAAAGTTATAGAGTTTAGTGAAATTTACCAAGGAAAACTTTTTATAGAAGTATTGTTTGTTCATGAACTAAATGACACAAAAGAAGAGATTCAAGAATTAAATAATGTCCTTAAAAATATAAAATGCAAACGC
Source organism: Sulfurimonas sp. (assembly GCA_027047745.1). Lineage (GTDB taxonomy): Bacteria > Campylobacterota > Campylobacteria > Campylobacterales > Sulfurimonadaceae > Sulfurimonas. The sequence continues at coordinate 12,144 of JALTUB010000380.1, read as the reverse complement.
GTTGATTTGGGTACTATAGACAGACCACCAGCATATCCAGTAGTAGGTATTAGCTACAAAGAGCTACATGATATATCAATGTTGTTTGATAGTTCTATACCTATTCATATAGCTTCAAGGGTTCATGCAGAGCCTAACAATGCACACTATACAGATGAAGATATACTAAACACTTTAGACAAAAGGCCATTAACTCAAGATGATATTGATTTACTTTTTGATGAAGATAGTAAAAAGCGACTAGAAATACTAATAAAAGATGGAAATATACTTAAAAAAGAAGTTTCAAACTTAGAATTTTTAATCCCTAAGCAAAATGCAAAGAGAAAACGAAAAAAGTAGCCAAAACACTTGACTTTTTTTAAGTCATAAAGTATAATTTCGGCTCAACAAACATAAAACATTCCGGATTAGCTCAGCGGTAGAGTAGGTGACTGTTAATCACTTGGTCGCTGGTTCGAATCCAGCATCCGGAGCCATAACTTTTTAAACCCCTATTTTACGACATTTCATAGCTTAAAATTTCTTTGGTAGCTATATGGTAGCTAAAATATTTTTCAAGTATTACAAATTTTTATAACACTTTCACTTCACTTTTTTAAAACAGTCCTATTGACTTGTCAATTTTCTTTATCTTAAAGGCTATAAACAAATGGGCTACAAAGAGGAGAATCATGAGAAAAATGTATCGAGATTATTGTTGGAATATTAAGAGTTGAAATATATGCTATAATTATTAAAAAGATGAGGATTTTTTTATGTACACAATTAAACTAGATGTCAATGATACTATCTATGATAAAGTTATGTTTTTTTTGAAAAATATTCCAATCAAAAACTTGGAAGTAAAAAAAGTAGATGATATACAGACTCAAAAAAAAGATGATATAGTTAGCTTTTTTCGTTCTAGTCCCTTGAGTGATATTCAACTTGAAAGAGAACCTGAATTATATAGTGATAGAGTAACTTTTTGAAGTACCTTTTAGACACAAATATCATTTCAGAATTTATCTCGAAAACTCCTAATCAAAAAGTTATTGATTATATTTTAACTCTGAATGAAAATTATATATATTTATCAGTTATTACAATTGGTGAAATTAAGGCAGGTGTTGAGAGACTTGCTGATGGACAGAAAAAAAATAAATTATTGTATTGGCTAGAGAATGATTTGCTAGTACGATTTGAAAATAGAATTATTGGCATAGATACAGAGATTATGCTTCAATGGGCAATTGTTAATACAAAGCTAAAACAACTTGGAAAGCC
>JALTUB010000380.1:0-10775 GCA_027047745.1 Sulfurimonas sp. | reverse complement strand
ATAAATTATTGTATTGGCTAGAGAATGATTTGCTAGTACGATTTGAAAATAGAATTATTGGCATAGATACAGAGATTATGCTTCAATGGGCAATTGTTAATACAAAGCTAAAACAACTTGGAAAGCCCGTGTAAGATTGTTCTTTCAAATCTTTTTCAAAAATTCCAATAAACCTTTTATAATATCTAGTGGACTTGGTGGGCATCCTGCTATGTGATGTGTTATGGGTAAATGCTGATCTACTGGTGCGTTAATGGCGTAGGTTTTATCAAATGGTGCCATCATGGCAGGGCAGTCACCTAAGCTTATCACCCATTTGGGTGCTGGTATCTGTTCGTACGCATCTTTTACATGTGGTGTCATGTTAAATGTCATGATGCCACTGAGTAGCATTACATCAGCATGTCTTGGACTTGCTACAAAACTAATCCCTAGACGCTCTAAATCATAGTAAGGGTTTGATAGTGCGTTACATTCGGCTTCACATGCATTACAGCTTCCACTATCTACCATTCTGATAGCTAGAGAACCTGCAAATTTTTTCTTTACACTGTCTGATATTTCTTTTCTTATATTTTTTAACTCTTCATCAAGTTCTAGGTTCTGGGTAACTATCCCGTCTTTTAATCTTTTATTCCAAAATTTAATCATAAATCATTTCCTGCATAACTCAAATCACAACTCTTATTTATCAATGGAAAATCGGCGATAATATCACTACGCATCATAATGTGAAGTGCTTGCCAGTTTATAAAACTTGGGTCTCTTGCAAAAAATCTCTCTATGACTCCATCTTTTATATCTATAGCCATAAATAGTTCTCCTATTGAACTTTCACAATAAGCTTGATATTTTCCATCATTTATATCTTCTAACTCAAACTCCTCACTGCTCTCATATTGTAAAAAGTTAAGCATCATTTTTATGGAGTTTTTTAACTCTTTGATACGAATCTTAAAACGGGCAGCTACATCACCACTTACTTCACTTGCCATTTCAAAACCATTATTAAGGTAAAACTGGTTTATCCTTCTATCTATGGAAATCCCTGAAGCACGAGCAACTACACCAACAGTAGAGTATTTTATAGCTTTTTTTACACTTAGTTTACCAGTAGTATCAAATCTATCCCAAAGTGATGGAACATCCATAATCCACTCCTCAAAATCTTCTATACTTTTTTGAAGAGTATTTAGCCAATCTTGTGTAGAACTTTTATCGATACTACTGTTTTGAAAATCTATCGCTCCAAAACCAAAACGGTGTTCTGTTAGCTCTTTCATCTTACGCCGTGCATCTTCTGATAGTTGTGAAGCATAAGCAAGTGCTGCTCCAAATCCTGCATCGTTTGGTATAAATCCTACATCTGTTAAATGGTGAATAATGCGTTCTAATTCAAGTAAAAAAGCGTGCCATTTTTTTAGCTTTTTTGGTAGTTCTTGTTTTGTTGCTTGAAGATAAATATCTCTTAGGCATATTTGATAAGCTATACTTTCATTTCCACTTATTCGCTCTATGATAGGTTTTGCATCATCTAGTGTTTTACCCTCAAGCATTTTTTCTATCCCACGATTTTTATAAAAGTGTCTTACTTCAAGATGCAACATCTCTTCTCCAGCTTGAGAAAACTGAAAATGTCCTGGTTCGATTATCCCTGCGTGAATAGGTCCTACTGCTACTTGAAAAACACCATCTCCATTGATAGCTTCATATTTATAAGGAGTATAGTTTGTCTCTTCTAGCTCTTTTGCTTTAAAGTTTTTTCGCAATGGATGTATATCTTTTGGAAATCGTTCTTGATGAACAAGTGGTCTATTATCAAAGGCATCTTCAATCATGATGCCAAAATCATCATGCATTTTTCTCTCAAACCAGATAGCCACAGGAAATATTTTTGCTAGAGTTTTGATAGTAGGATTTGCTTTTGAGATAGTATCTATCTGCGTTTCATTTTCATAAACTGTTATTATCTCAAAATCATTTTCAAGCTCTTTTGCATATCGTGCTATGAGTCTCATTTTACTTTTGCCTCCTCTTTTTCTATCGCTTTTATCAACTTTTTAGGAGCTTTGATTCTAAGTTGTTTGTTTACATTCATTCTGCCAAAAACAACTTCTACATCTCCACGACTCACTCCAAACTCTTTTGCTAACCACTTTACCATGTAGTCTGTTGCACGACCACCAACTGGTGCAGCTGTAACACTTATTTTGAGTTGGTTTCCTTTTGTCTTACCTATAGTATCTTTTTTTGCACTTGGAGTACCCAATATATTTAAAACCAATATATCCCCATCCCAAGCATAAAAACTTTTCATATCTCTAGGGTGAAAAGAGACAATATTCTCTTCCTCAGCAAGTTCATCAGCATTCATCCAAGATTTTCTTTTTTTTGCCATCGTTTTATCCTATAGATTTAAGGTATGAAATAGATGTTGGAAGTAAAAGCGACATTAATGATATTGCAAATATTACAAGTGCTAAAATCTCACTATTATAGACTATTTTTTCTTCCTCTTTTCCCTCATATTTCATTGACTGATATATGGCTACAAAGCGATAAAATATGATTGAAAGAAGTGCAAGTAAAAACAAAATTGCACCTATCATGGCAAGCATATGATGACCCTGTTTTGCCGTGCTTATCATAGCCCCAAAACCATAAAGTTCACTAAAAAACATTGGACTCGGTGGTAAAGAAATAATGCCCAATAAAAATAGTGAAACTAAAAACCAAAAGAGTGTTCCTTTAGCCCCTTTATAGCCTCTAAGTGCTCCAGCAATCTTGTACTTTCCATTTGATTCAAGAACACCAGTTGATAAAAAGAGTGCTGGTTTTAAAAAAGCATGAGCTCCAAAGTGTAAAAGTGCTGCAAAAGGCGCTCCACTTACCCAAAATATAACAATAAGTGCCATATGCTCAATACCTGATAATGAAAATAGTCGTAGAAAGTCTTTTGCACGAAATATTAAAAAAGAGACGATAAAAATAGTTAAGATAGTATATATAAATACAAATATAAATAGATGGTCATAATTAACTTCCATAGCGATTTTTGAAAATCTAAAAAAGCCAACGATGACAGCTGATTCTAAAATACCACTAAAAAGTGCTGCAACAGGGTAAAATGAAGCTCTCTCAATATTTGCAAGCCACAAGTTCATAGGAAAAAATCCCATTTTAATAAACATTCCTATAGTGGAAATGGCAAATCCCATCTCAAATAAAAATGGTGATGGAATCTCTTTTGCATGAGCTAGAAGAAGGTTAAAGTTCATAGCATCTTCGCCGAGTATAGGCTTTGCACTTGCATACATCAAGATAATACCAAATAGTATAAGTGAAACTGCGATAGCTCCTACTATCATATAGTTCCATGCTTCTTTGTGTGCAGCTAGTGTGTAGTTTGTTTTTATCATATAAACAGTAGAAAGCGTTGCAAGTTCAAGTCCTATCCAGTATATTCCCATATGATTTGAAAGTATAGAAAATATAAGACCTATCCAAAATATTGCAAAAAATCTATAAAATTTTCTATAAGCTTTAGGCGATACTTTTACATGTTTATCAAGTGTTAAAAGTGCTAGTGTCACTCCGATACCAACTATAGAAGATACTAAAAGTACATAGATATTTAGTTTGTCCACAATGAGATAATTACCTAAAAGATTATAAGGTTTAGGTAGTAAAAAAAGTTTGATAATTGGTCCTAAAATAATCAACGATGTAAATGCAAGAATATATTTAGCATTTTTATTTTTAGAAAAACTAACACCAAACATAATGATGGAAGGTATTAACAAGAGTAAAAGATTCATACTTTAAGCTCCTCTTTGTGAAATAGTAGGTTTATAACGACAATTGCCATTAAAAGGTCAAAAAATATCCCAAGTTCAACAAGCATTGGCATACCATTTGTTGCTGTAACTCCTAGTAAAAAAAGTGCATTTTCCATACTTAAAAATCCGATGATTTTCGGTGCGACATTTTTATGTTCCATCATTAAAAGAAGTGATAGAAACAGAGATGAGATACTTATCGCTACGAAGTTTGCGTTTGTATTTATCATGTGTGTGATTGGTTCTGATAAATAAAATGTAAAAACTAAGATAGCAGGAATCAACATAATCGCATATTGAACTTTTATTTCAGGTGTTATCTGGCGTATAAAATGAAACTTTTGACTTAGATTTTTCAGTATATATGGGATAGCTATCGCTTTTACAATAATAGTAATAATACCTGTAATAATCATGGCATTGTCATTTATGGATTGTCCTATGATAAGCGCTAAAGCTCCAAGCATAAGGGAGTTCATAGAGTACCAGAAAAGTAATTTATAGAGTCTAGTTGTAAAGAGTGCTACTATTAAAGAAGCTAAAAAAAGTCCTATGAGAAAATCAACCATTGTTTACGCTCCTAACACATAAAATGTAATTAAAGATAAAAAGGCAAAAACTATGGCTATGCCCAGTAGATTTGGGATTTTAAACAGACGCAATTTTGCTGTATTTACCTCTACGAGTGCAACAACTGTAGCTATAAAAAAGAGTTTTATAATAAAAATTAAAAATGCAATCGGAGCTGAAAATTCTAAACCAAAGGGCATAAATAAAGATGCAAATAGTGAGGCAAAGATAACAAACTTGATAGATGATGCAGTCTCTATGATGGCAAGATAAACTCCTGTTAAGTCAAGTATCATAGCTTCATGAACCATAGTTACTTCTAGGTGTGTTTCTGGATTGTCCACTGGTATGCGACCATTTTCTGCCATAAGCAGAATAAAAAAGCTGATACCTGCAAATAAAAAACTTGCCATATGTTTTTGAGGAAAGGCTTGAGCTAGATTGACTCCTGCTTGACCTACGCCAAGATTACCTGCCATGAGAGAAACAGAAAAGATAGTAAGTACCATAGCAGGTTCAACAAGTGCAGATATAAAAGCCTCTCTTGAACTTCCCATACCTCCAAAAGCACTTGCACTATCTAGTCCTAAAAGCATTAAAAAAAATGTAGAAAGCGAGATAAGTCCAGTGATGGTAAAAGCATCAACAAAACTTACATAGTAACTTCCATGAACTACGGGAGGTAGAAAAAACATCACTATCAAAAGTGGCGAAAGTACCAAAAATGGTGCATAAGTTGTAATGGCACTGCTCTCTGGTGAGATTATTGTCTCTTTATGCAAAAGTTTTGAAAAATCACGATAGCCTTGAAAAATAGATATAGGTCTTTTAAAAAGTAGTACCATTTTTGCTGCTTTGATGTATGAGAGCAACAGAGGAGCTATAAGTATGAGTAAAATAATAGTAATAAGATATAGCGTCATTTTTTATCTCCAATAATTAAAATTTTGATAGAAGTCATCATCACGAAAAATTCTAAAACAAAAGTAGCCCATGAAAAATCATGAGCAAAAATCCTATAACTAAACAGAACAACAAGCATGATGTTAAATATCATAGCTGCATATCGTGTCTGTTCAAAGTGAGCTAGTCTATAAACCCAATAACTTGTATAGTTTACTGCTTTTGCTACGCTAGTATAAAAGACTTTTTCAAAAAGTGGTTTAACATGAACTTCATAGTTAGAATCATCAAACTTTGTCTCATGACCTGCTATAGTTTGTTTAGTAAAATGCTCCTCTGGTTTGTAGAGCCAGTTAAAAAATCTTCGTATCGGTCCAGCAAAAGCAGTTGCAGTGTATTGTGTTTTTTGTGATGTTTTATAGCCACATGCCCAAGCGTTATGTATTCTCTTTTTTGTACCAAATATTTTATACGCAAACAACATAAATGCAGTGACACTGACAAGCGAAATAAGTAAAACAAGTGGAGATACTATTCCCCCATTTACACCTACTGAGTGCATATTCCAAATACCATCTGGAAAAATTTTGTCATAGATGGAAGCACGACCTAGTCCAACCATAACCCTGTCAAAGTATTTCATATAAAACGGAGTAAAAAGCATAAGTGACAAAACAACTAAGGTCATTAAAATCATCCCTACTTTCATCAGGAAATTTACTTCATGAGCATGTTTTGCATTGGAACTTCTATGTAGTCCTAAAAAAGTTATGCCATAAGCTTTTACAAAACAGGCGATAGCTAAACCACCTGTCATGGCAAGTGAAAAAATGGCAAAAGGGATAGCAAGTTTAAGTGAAATATTATCAATATATGAAGAGCTGAGCATTGACTGAAATATCATCCATTCGCTTAAAAATCCATTACTAGGTGGTAGTGCTGAGATAGAGATAGCCGCGATAAGAAATGTAAAGGCAGTTACAGGCATAGCTTTAATAAGCCCACCATATTTTTCCATATTTTTTGTATGTGTTTGGTGAAGTACAGAACCTGCACCCATAAAAAGCAGAGATTTGAAACTCATATGGTTAAATGTATGAAAGATAGCGGCGATAAAGGAGAATGTACTTAGTGTTTTTAGCTCCAAAGTGTCAAATATCATTCCCATTCCAAAGCCTATAAGAATGATACCAATATTTTCTATGGAGTGGTTTGCTAAAAGTGCTTTTATGTCATGTTCACTAAGAGCATACAAAACACCAACCAAAGAAGATAATGCACCAATGGTTAAGATAACTATTCCCCACTCAAGTGGCCAAGGATAGAGTACATCAAATAAAAAGCGAAATAAACCATATATAGCAACTTTAAGCATGACGCCACTCATCAAGGCTGATACTGGACTTGGTGCTTGTGGATGGGCATAAGGAAGCCAAACATGCAGAGGAACAGCTCCTGCCTTACTTAAAAATCCTAAAACTAAAAAGAAAAATAGTAGTGTAGGGTAGGTGAACTGTGAAGCTATGATTTTCATATTTGCAAAGCTTATTTCCAAGTCTCCATCTGTTACAATAAGGAAAAAGAGCAGCAGAAAAAGGAAACCAAAGTGAGTCATGATAAAGTAAAATCGTGAGGCTTTTATGGTCTCTTTGTCGTTAGGCTCAGTTAAAATTAATTGCCATGATGTAAGACTCATTAACTCCCAAAAAAACAAAAACACCAAAGCATTTGCACTCACAACTACACCAAGCATAGAAATTATAAAAGAGAAATAATGCAGTTGATAGTGCATCTTTCGTTTAATATGTGGAAGATAACCACTTGAGTAAAAAAGGTTTGGAATACTTCCAAGAAGTATAAGAACAACAAAAACTAATGAAAGTGTATCAAAAATAAACATTACTTTTTATCTCCTATTATTAGGATTTTCATAGACATAATCATAAGCGCACTCTCTATCATGATACTTTGCCAGTCGATTTCATGAGTAAAAATTCTGTAACTGTAAAGTATAAATAACATGAGATTGAAAATCATCGCTGGGTATCTAGTCTGTTCAAAATGTGCAAGGCGATATACCCAGTAACTGACTATATTTATCCATTTTTTTATATTATCATAGATAAAAACTTCAAAGAGAGGTTTTGTGTAAATCTCGTAACTAGCATCAGAGAACTTTGTCTCATGACCAGCAAGAGTTTGTTTTGAGATATGCTCCTTAGGATTATAAAGCCAGTTGAAAAATCTTCTCATGACACCAGAAAAACCTGTTGCTGTATATTGCGTTTTAGCAGAAGTTTTGTATCCACATGCCCATGCATTATGTACTCTTGTTTTGACATTGAAAGTTTTATAAGCAAAAAGTAATAATGTTGTAACGCCTACAAGTGCAGTAAGTAAAATAATAGGTGAAACCACTCCTCCATTTATGCTAGGTGAGTGTATCTCTAGTGAGCCATTTGGAAAAAGTTGTGTGTAAATGGATGTTTTTCCAAGACTTACTAGAAGTTCATTGAAGTAGTACATATATTGAGGTGCTAAAAGCATTAAAGAAGAGATATAAATAGCCATCAAAATCATTCCACTTTTCATCAAAAAATTTGCATCTTTTGCATGTTTTGCATTTGAACTTCTATGTAGTCCTAAAAAAGTTATGCCATAAGCTTTTATGAAAGTTGCGATGGATAAACCACCTGTCATAGCAAGGGCAAAAAGTGCAAAAGGTAGAGCTAGTTTAAGTGTCATGGCATTTGCTATAGTGCTTGAGCTAAGTATGGACTGGAAAATCATCCATTCGCTTATAAAACCATTTGTAGGTGGTAAGGCTGTAATGCTCATGGCTGCAAAAAGAAAGGTAAATGCAGTGATAGGCATCGACTTGATAAGTCCACCATATTTTTCCAAATCTTTTGTATGTGTTTGGTGAAGCAAAGACCCTGCTGCCATAAAAAGCAAAGATTTAAAACCCATATGGTTGAATATATGAAAAATAGCTGCGATAAAAGAGAAAGCACTAAGAATATCCAAGTGCAAAGTGTCAAAAATCATTCCCATACCAAAAGCGATGAGAATTATCCCTATATTTTCTATGGAAGAGTTTGCTAAAAGTGCTTTAATGTCACGCTCTACCAAGGCGTATAGTATGCCAACAAGTGAAGTTAAAGAGCCTATGATAAGTATAAAAGTTCCCCACTGTAGTGGCCATGGATATAGTACATCAAATAAAAATCGAAACATACCATACATAGCAACTTTAAGCATGACGCCACTCATCAAAGCTGATACTGGGCTTGGTGCTTCAGGGTGTGCATAAGGAAGCCAAACATGCAAGGGAACAGCTCCTGCTTTGCTTAAAAATCCTAAAATCAAAAAGAAAAAAAGCATTGTAGGATATGCAAAGTTAGAAGCTACTATCTTCATCTGTGCGAAATCAATCTCTAAATCACCATTGGTTACTATCAAAAAGAAAAGTAGTAAAAACACAAAACCGAAGTGTGTCATGAGAAAATAAAAACGAGCTGCGTTTATGGTACTTTTTTCTTTTGGCTCAGTCAATATAAGTTGCCATGAACTCAGACTCATAATCTCCCAAAAAAACAAAAATACCAAAGCATTTGCACTAACAACTACACCAAGCATAGAAGCTACAAAAGAGAAATAATGTAGCTGATAATGCATCTTGCGTTTGATATGTGGCAAATAACCACTTGAGTAAAAAAGATTTGGAATCGTTCCAAGAAGTATGAGAGCAACAAATACTAATGAAAGTGTATCAAAAAGAAACATTATGCGTAACAACTCCAGAGAAAAATTTCTAATGGAGGGCTGTTATATATGAAAAGCAGTCCTGAATTATTTGTTGGAATTATACTGCTAAGTAGCTTAAAAAATGATTTTGTGTTAGTTTATCTTACTTTATGTACTCTACCACTTCATCTAAACTAAGTCTTAGTTGGGCAGGTTGCTCGTTAAGTCTATAACCAAATGGTAAAACAAGTGCGAGTTGGAACTTAGTTGTATCAAGACCTAAAATCTCTTCAACATCCTTTTTATCATACCCTTCTATGGGGCAAGAATCTATCCCTTTTATGGCTGCAGAAGTCATCATATTTGCTGCTGCGATAGCTGTCTGTTTTGCTGTCCATGCATAAATATTATCATCAGAGCTTAAAGTCTCTTCTAAATGTTTAGCATATAAACCAAGATAAAAATCAAGTTTTTCTTGAGGCATATCACGACGCTTAAACCTTGCTTCTGGAAGTCCAGATTCTGGTTTTACAGAGTCTATTCCAGCTAGAACTATTACTAAATGAGAACAAGAGGTAACTTGAACTTGATCCCAACATGCAGGACGAAGTTTCGCTTTTAACTCTTCATTTGTTATGACTAAAAACTTCCAAGCCTCCATACCAAAAGATGATGGTGATTTTCTCCCAGCTTCGAGTATATATGTTATATCTTCATCAGAGATTTTTTTACCCTCATCAAACACCTTACATGCATGTCTAAACGCCATTGCTTCTTCAAATGATTTTTCCATGATTCTTTCCTTTTGTAATTTTTATTCTGGTTTGGCACTTAACAACTTTTATTAATTCTGTCATATTTTTTACTATGTTCTTTAACTCTTTCTAATTCCCATTCAATATCAACTTGTTGTGATATTTCATCATAACTTTGTATAAAGTTTACATTTTGTTTTTGTTCTTCAAAATATTTTTCTGCTGATTTTTAAAATTGTTGGCATTTTACAATCCTAAAATTTATTTATAAAGTATTTTAGCATAATTTCAAGATTTTAGGTTTTGTAGGTTAAAGTCTGTCATACCTTGCTATGATACTTAATTAAGTGTTTATGAAAGTGCTTGTTTTAGGGAGTTATAGAGAAAAAGTGGTGACCCCAAGGAGAATTGAACTCCTGTAACATGGATGAAAACCATGGATCCTAACCGCTAGACGATGGGGCCACTTTTTTAGTTTGTAAGTTGTATTTTGATTTAGTTGTGCCTAAGGTTTTGGCGAAGCATACATCAAGTATGTGAGCTAAAAGCTTTGCTGCAAATAAACAAAATGGTGTCCTGTGATGGATTCGAACCATCGGCCACATCATTAAAAGTGACGTGCTCTACCAGCTGAGCTAACAAGACATTTACTCTTTTTGTTAAGAGGTCGAAATTATAGACAAATCTAGTTTATAAGTCAAGTAAAAAGGATACTTATTTTGATATTTGCATTTTTAATGAGTAATTAAATATATTTCAACTAGAATACTCATAAATATAATACCAACGCCCAAAGGAACTAAATGAATAGGGTAGTCATACTTTTACTAAATATAATAATTGTTTATTTGGCAACAGGGTGTGCTCAAAAAGTTACTATTCGTGCTTTAGAACCAGCTGAGATTGATCGTGCTGCTAATACTAAAAAAGTAGCTGTAAGTTCCTTCTATCATGATAGAGT
>JALTUB010000379.1 GCA_027047745.1 Sulfurimonas sp. | reverse complement strand
TCTTGTTTTAAGTCTTTTATAAAAAACTTCTGTGTCGTAGTAGTCAAATATGCTTAAAAACTCAAAATAGTGGTCTTGAAGTTCATCCATTTTTCCAGATCGGTCAAATTTATTTAGCCATTTATAAAGAGCTTCATTTAAAGAGTTATCACCTTTTCGTATTATCCAAGCAAGACCCTTTCTTTTACTTAATACCAGTGCCTTTACAAGTTTTGGATAGTACCTTTGGTTTATCATAAAAATAGTTGAGTCTGAAACTGTACAGTCTATTTTTCTTTGTTGTGTCAAATCTAAAAGTTGTTCAGTAGAGTATTCAGTAGTAGTGTTAAAGTCAAAGTTAGAAATCTTACTCTTAATATCATTTAATGTTGATTCATAACTAGTGTCTTTGCCAACCAAGATATTAAGATTTACCATGTCTTCAAAGGAGTGTGGAAATTTTTTTGTTTTTCGTAGTTCACTACTACATATAAGTTGCTCTTGCACAGTTGCATATTGTGGACCAAATTTATACTCAGCTTGTCTCTTCTTAGTAACAGTGAGACCAGCAACAGTAATATCTCCAATGCCTTCTCTAGTTTTTTGTAGAGCTTCTCTTATCGTAGTGACAACGGTTAAGTTTAAGTCAACATTTATACTTTTAGCAAAATCAGATATTAAAGTGTATTCAAATCCAGTAGGACCATCGTTACCTGTATAATAAGTAGTAGGTGAGTTTAGTATGATAACATCTAAAAGTTTTTTCTTTTTGATCTTATCAAGTATAGTTTCTTTTTTAACTTTTGAATCTTTATCTTTTTGTTTATTCATACAGCAATTTAGAAATAAAATCATCTCTAATGCAAGTATAATGAATATTATAACCGTGATAATTACACTTTTTTTATACTTACGCATTTTAAGACCTTATTAATTTTTCTTATATCATTATACATATTAAGTATTAACCTTATCTTAGATATAATAATAAACACTATTTTATTGATAATTCAAGGAAAAAAATGACTAATCTTAAAACTCATACACTTTTAATGCCACTAGATATGCACCTTCATCTTCGTGATGGGGTTATGCTTGAAAATGTTGCACCACTTACTGCGTACTCTTATAGTGGAGCTGTTATTATGCCAAATCTAGTGCCACCAGTTGATACTCTTGAAACTGTAAAAGCTTATAAACAGAGAATCATGACAGCAGTTCCAAATGATTATTTTGAACCATATATGACACTTTTTTATAAAAACTATGACAAAGCATTTTTAGAAAGTGTTGCTGGGGAGATAACAGCTATAAAACTTTATCCTGCAGGCATAACAACAAACTCAGAAGATGGTGTATCATCTTTTGATATAGAGGAGATGCGTCCAACACTACAAGCTATGAGTGATATGGATATTCCTTTATGCGTTCATGGTGAAACAGATGGTTTTGTTATGGATAGAGAGGCTGAATTTATGAGTATTTATGAACTTCTTGCAAAAAACTTTCCTCAACTTAAAATTATCATGGAGCATATAACAACAAAAGAAGCTGTTGATATGTTGGACAAGTATGAAAACCTTTATGCAACTATCACAGTTCATCACCTACTTTTAACTCTTGATGATGTAGTCGGTGCTATGATGCAACCTCACCTGTTTTGTAAGCCTATAGCAAAGAGACCAGAGGATTTAGATGCACTTCTTACAGTTGCACTAGAGGCTCATCCAAAAGTTATGTTTGGTTCAGACTCTGCGCCACACCCTCAACATAAAAAAGAGTCATGTGGATGTGCAGCAGGAGTGTTTACTGCCCCTATCTCTCTTCAGCTTTTATGTGAAATATTTGAACAGTATGATAAGTTAGATAACCTACAAGCATTTATAAGTGATAATGCTCAAAATATCTATGGAATTTGTCCAGAATTTAAAGAAGTTGTACTTGAAAAAAGACCTTTTGTAGTGCCTCAAAATTATGCTGGTGTTGTACCAATGTATGCAGGAGAGACTATTTCTTGGGCGATTGAGAGCGTTGAATAAAATACTCCTTCTTGAAGATGACACTCTTTTTGCTGAAACACTAGTTGACTTGCTTGAGGAAGATGGTTTTGAAGTAAATCATTTTCCAAATGGTCAAGATGCCTTAGATGCTACTTTCACTTCAAAATTTGATGCTTATCTTCTTGATATAAATGTCCCACTTATTGACGGTCTCTCTTTACTTCATGAACTAAGAGGTGCAGATGACAATACTCCTGCTATCTTTTTAACATCACACAAAAGTAAAGATATGTTGGAAAATGGTTTTTTGAGTGGTGGTGATGATTACATGACAAAACCATTTGATGCTGATGAACTTATACTGCGTTTAAAAGCAGTGCTTAAACGCAGTAAAAAGAGTGAACCAAAGTTACTAGGTAAGCTTTCTCACAATGAGTTACATAAAACAATTTATCATGATGGAAATGAGTTGGACTTATCAAAAAAAGAGTATGAACTTTTGATGATTTTTATGAGTCATGTAGATAAAGTCGTAACAAAAGAGCTGATTTATGAAGAGTTGTGGAGTAGTTCTGAGGGTGGTAGTGATGGAGCTATCCGTGTTTATATAAACAGGCTAAAACAACTTTTGCCAGATATGAAGATTGAAAATATTCGTGGGGTAGGGTATAGACTTGTTTCGTAATTTTCGCTTACATATCTTTATATATTATGTTATTACTGTTGTTGCATTTTTAGCTATTAGTTACTATTTTTTAGCTGTTTTATCTGTGATAAATTACTATTTATTTGTATTTATAGTTATCTGTTTTATTATACTTTCTGGCATATTTATATCAAATCTTGCAGTTGCCCCTCTGTTTGAATATGTGGAAAATTTACAAAATCTATCTAAAGAGACACTTCATGAACTGAACCTGCCCATAAGTACAATAGTGACAAATACACAAATGCTTAGTAAAAATTTGGAAGATGAAAAAAGTATAAAGAGAATAGAGAGAATAAATAGTGCTTGTGAAATGCTTAAAGATAGATATAATGAACTTGATTATATGATAAAAATGCAAAGTAAAGAGGATATAAAAGAGAAGTTTTTTTTAGATGAATTAGTCGTGCAAAGAGTAGAATTTTTAAGAAAGATATATCCTCAGATAAACTTCGATTTGAAGCTTTCAAAGATGGAAATTTTCAATGATAAAAAAGGTCTTTCTAAAGTGATTGACAATATTATCGATAATGGGGTAAAATACTCTCCTAATTCTAAAAATATTGATATTAAGATAGAAAAAAATATATTGAGTATCCAAGACTATGGTTTAGGAATGGATGAGGTAGAACTTTTAAAGATATTTGATAACTATTATCAATCAAATAAAAATATGCAAGGTTTTGGTATAGGTCTTAGTATGGTTAAACGACATTGTGATAAGTATGGAACTATATTGAACTTTATATCAAGACCAAATATCGGAACAAAAGTAGAACTAAAATTTAAAGAGATACAGGGATAAAAATGCAAGGTAGTAACATATTGGCATACGCTGAAAATGCACTTGATTATGGTGTGATGGGAATTCTAATACTTATGAGTGTAGTGACTCTTTGGTTGTTTATAGAGAGAATGATGTTTTACAAAAGTGTTAGAATAGATGACTATGAGTACAGAGATAACCTAGAACTTGATTTGACTGACAATATCGGTGTGATAAGTGCGATAGGCTCAAATGCCCCTTATGTAGGACTTTTAGGAACTGTAACTGGTATCATGATTACATTTTATACTATGGGTGATGTTGGAGCAGTGGACGCCAAACAGATAATGGTAGGACTAGCACTTGCGCTTAAAGCAACTGCTATGGGGCTTGTTGTTGCGATGCCTGCAATCGTTGCTTATACGATAGTGCTTAGAAAAGTAGAAAGAATTTTAACTGCCTTTGATGTAGCTCAAGAGGCAAAAGCAAAATAATGGCAAAGTGTAAAAAGGCAAAAAAGAGATTTGATGAGATAAATGTTATCCCATTTATTGACATCATGCTTGTTTTACTTGTTATGGTTTTAACCACGGCTACATTTATAAAACAGGGTGTTATCCCAGTAAATTTACCAGAAGCTAAGGCTACAAATAAGCAAGATACAAAAAAGGAAGTAACTGTTTATGTCAATGCAAAAGGTGAAATGTTTTTTGAAAAGAAGAAGGTAGATTTGAAAACTCTTGAACAAAAACTCTCAGAGATTTCAAAAAAACAGACTGTTGTTCTAAGAAGTGATAAAGAGTCAAAGTTTCAAGATTTTGTAAGTGTTATGGATATTTTAAAACGCTTGGGTCATGAACAACTTTATATAGTTACTAAGAAATAAGTCAATAATTTACATCTATTAACTTAAATCTAGTTGTCTTGTTATTATCTTTGTTGGACTCTTTAGTTACTTTTTTTTCTACTATCTTAGTTGAAAACACTTTTTTCTCTATTTTCTCATCTTTTTGAAACATAGTAGTTGCAAAGAAAAATAAAATCATGATAACAACTACACTTGCATAGAGTAAGATATAGTTTTTTATGTGACCTGATTCAAATGGATTTTGCATTATTTTCTCTCTTTAATTAGTAAATTGTAGTATCTGTATCCATTTATAATATTATATAAAAGTAATGAAGAGGAGACAAAAAATAGAGTTGCTCCAACAAATACAAAAGGTTTATAAAACAGAGCTAATATGAAAAATATGTAACTCCCCGTAAAAATATAAAACTGCATCTTCATTATTTTAGCTTTTATAACTTGACTCATCTCAGCATCAAAAACAAAAGCTGAACTTAGATGAAACCATGTTAAAAATGGTACTATTTTATATAACATTCCATTTATAAGAGCATAGATAAAACCTAAACCAAAGATAACTCCAAAACTAAAACCAAGCTCAATGTTAAAGACAATAGATACAATCCACATGATAGAAGCTATAAAAAGGTTTGACATTGAAAAGTACCAAAGATTTACAGTTGTATCGACTCTTTTTCTTTTTCTATTTTTCAAAATATTTATAGTTACAAGAGCAAATGATGCAGTAAGTATTGCAAGAAGGATTTTTAAAGCACTTAAAAGTAAATTATATTGGTATGCAGTAGCAAATGCAATCGAAATTAATAAAGCTGAGGCTATTATGTAAAAGTAATTTTTTACAAATATTGGGTACTCTTTTGCCACATAAAACATAGGTATAACCTTATATGCAACCCCACTCAAAAGAAGAAAAATCCAACCAAAAATCATAAATGTAAAATGAATATCACCAAACTTTTTATCTTCAATATAAGCACCATGAACTAAGAGAGAAAAAAGTCCAAACGAAGCACCAATAGCTAAAAACACAAGGGCAGTTAAAAATGTTTTTACAGTTTGATTTTTATCTACAGTTTTATATATAGTTAAAAATGAGTAGATGGAAAAATAGATAATCGTTGTAACTAAAAAAAGCATAGCAATATGCATGAATATCTTTATATCAAATAAAAAGAAAGATACAAAACTTACAATGCCAATATTTAAACTTATAAGTATCATCTTTGCTCTGGGTTCAACATTTTTATATGATTCCCCTATGATGACAGGAACCATTTGAAAAAGTGAACCAAACATTATATGTGTAAAAAAACCTAGCGTTAAGATATGCGTAATAGCTATTGACTCGTAATAAAATCTATCTTCAGTAGTTTGTCCATAAATCAGAAGTGACAGAGAAAAAAGAATAAGGTAAAAAACACCTATCATGTAATAAAAAAGAGGAGTTTCATATGGAGGGGCTTGGTCTAAGGAGAGTCCTTGCATATTCATTTTATAAATTCCTTGTAATCTTCATCTCAAAATAGTTTTCTTCATCTTTTAGAACCTCAGATTTACACTCAAACTTTTCTAAAACATTTTGAAGTTTACAAGGAAACATTCTATGTATAAAGATTAGTTCCTCTTCATTTTTTAGTTCTTTAATGGCTTTAGATGCTTCAATAAGCGGGTAAGGAGCTTCAAGCTCACTTACATTTAAAATAATCTGTTTAAGACTCATCTGCCATTAATTTTTTAACTATCTCATCATTCTCGGAGTTAAAATTGTTTTGTATCAAAGTGTAAAGCATCTGCTCCTCTTTTGAATTATGTTGTTGCAAAAGTATCAGCATAGAATCACTAAGCCCATAAAATCTATCACTATCTTTACTGTTAATAGCTTCGTCCATTTTTGAGAAAAGACCTCTTGTTTGGTCATGTTCCATTCTCATAACTTGAGTTGGTCCCATGTTTCCCATGCCACTTCTCTCTTCAAACATAGGAAAAAGATAACCTTCTTCTAATGAAAAGTGATGCAGAGTCTCATTTTTAAACTCCATATACTTAAGCATTGCTTCATCAAAATCTTTTTTCTCGATAGCATCTTCTACTAAAGTCAATTTAGCATCGCACTCTCTATGTTGGTTTGTCATAAAATCTTTTATAGTCATCTTACATCATCCCTGGCATGCCCATTTGTGGAGGCATTCCTGCATCAGCTACAGCAGGAGTTTCAACTGGTATCTCATAGATAGCAGCTTCAGTTGTAAGAAGCATTGAAGATACTGATGTTGCATTTGTAAGTGCCACACGAGCAACTTTAAGAGGGTCAATTATTCCCTCTTCAAACATATCAACATATTCACCAGTAGCAGCATTGAAACCACTGTTTTTATTTTCTGCATTTACTATTGCATTTACCACAACACCAGTATCAAAACCAGCATTTTGAGCGATCTGTTTTATCGGTGCTTTTATAGCTCTTAGGATGATTTCACATCCAATCTTTTGGTCACCTTCAAGCTCTAAGTTTACCAAAGCACCAGCACGAACCAAGGCAGCTCCACCACCTATGATGATTCCCTCTTCAACAGCAGCTTTTGTAGCACTTAGTGCATCATCAACTCTATCTTTTTTCTCTTTCATTTCAGTCTCAGTTGCAGCACCAACTTTGATAACAGCTACGCCACCACTAAGTTTTGCTAAACGCTCTTGAAGTTTTTCTTTGTCATATTCGCTAGAAGTTGCATCTATTTGTACTTTGATTTCTGCTATACGAGCCTTAACAGCTTCATCAGCTCCTGCACCATTTACGATGACAGTATTGTCTTTGTCAATAACAACACGAGAAGCTTGTCCTAGCATATTAATATCTGCACCCTCAAGTGTATGCCCAGTCTCTTCACTGATAACAGTTCCAGCAGTTAAAGTTGCGATGTCAAGTAACATAGCCTTTCTTCTATCGCCAAAACCAGGAGCTTTAACAGCAGAAATATTTAAAACACCACGAAGTTTGTTTACAACTAAAGTTGAAAGTGCTTCACCCTCTACATCTTCAGCGATGATAAGAAGAGGACGGTTTGTCTTTTGAACTTGTTCTAAAACAGGAAGTAAATCTTTTAGTGAAGATATTTTACTATCAACAAGCAGTATCCAAGGATTTTCTATCTCAGCTACCATCTTTTCTGCGTTTGTAATAAAATAAGGACTTAAATAACCCCTATCAAACTGCATACCCTCAACAACATCAAGCTCATCAGAGATACCCTTAGCCTCTTCAACAGTGATAACACCATCTTGGCCAACTCTGTCCATAGCTTCTGCAATCATATCACCAATATCACTATCAGAGTTAGCAGAAATAGTAGCAACTTGTGCTATATATTTTTTGCCATTTACAGACTTAGAAGCATCTTTTAAGTTTTCAAGAATTACTGCACAAGCTTTGTCCATCCCTCGTTTTACTTCAACAGGATTTGCTCCAGCTGTTATATTTCTAAGACCTTCTGAAAAGATAGCATTCGCTAAAACTGTTGCAGTTGTTGTTCCATCACCAGCTTCATCAGCTGTATTTGACGCAACTTCTTTTACAAGTTGAGCTCCCATATCTTCTAGTTTGTCTTGTAGCTCAACTTCACGAGCAACTGAAACACCATCCTTTGTAAGAACAGGAACTCCATAACTTTTCATTATCAAAACATTACGACCACGAGGTCCCATTGTCACTTTTACTGCATCTGTTAGTTTTTCAACACCACGAGCTAGTGCATTTCTAGCTGTATCTGAAAATATTATTTCTTTTGCCATTTTTTGATTCCTTAACCTATTATTCCAAATATATCATCAACATCAAGTACCATATATTTTGTACCGTTAAATGAAACTTCGTTACCAGCATATTGCCCAAAAAGAACATTGTTGCCATTTTCTAATACTTCTACTTCTTTACTAACTGCAACTACTTCACCACGAGATGGTTTTTCTTTTGCATTATCAGGTATAATTATCCCTGACATAGTCGTCGTAGCTTCTTCTACTCTTTTAACTAAGACTCTTTTTCCTAGAGGTTGAAAGTTCATTTAATATCCTTATCTTTTAGCATATATTTTATAAATGCGATTCTACCATAATAGATTTAATGCTAGATATGAAATAGTAAATAAGATGTGTAAAGAGTAGTGAAATATCCAAAAAATAAAATTTTTATATAAAACAAAGGAATTTTAAAGCTTTAGGTGGTTATAATTCCACCCACTTAAAAGATGTCAGGGTAGCTCAGCTGGTTAGAGCACTGGTCTCATAAGCCGGGGGTCGGGGGTTCGAGTCCCCCCTCTGACACCATTTTTTAAGAGAAACTTTCAAATGTTCCGGATTAGCTCAGCGGTAGAGTAGGTGACTGTTAATCACTTGGTCGCTGGTTCGAATCCAGCATCCGGAGCCATAACATCAACAAACCCTTAAAACACGGCACTTAAACCACATATAACTTTTCTTTGGCAACCTATTGGCAACCACTTCTAAAATAGCATTCATTTATTCCTTATAAATTTACAACTTTTTTTTAATATATATCTGCATATATTCCCTAAAAATCATACTAATTCTTTTTATCGCAAAAAAACACCTCAAAAATTGCGAGATTTAAAAAAAGACTTATGTAATTATTGCACCATTAGAACTCATAGCATACAAGATAATCTATGTGCATCTTTTATAATGTAATAAGAAGTTAACACTTCTTGAATAAAAAGGAGTCCAAATGGATTTTTTAAATAGTAGAGTAGCAATCATTAATGATTCGCTTATTAAAAAGTATATGAATGAAGGAATGCAGTTACCCGTTTTTTGCATTAAGTCATACTTCTCGTAAAAGAGGCTTAAATGAATTTGAAGTCTTGAAAACTGTAATTGAGGGGAATTCTGTCTTTTAGATAGGGTGGTTAGTTACAAAATTTTTTTCATGTGCTATCACCTCCTTTATAAGATTAAAATGAATTATAGCTAAGATATACTAACTATGTTATTTTTGTAGACTACGATCGACTTGAAAAACAAGTGGGTAAAACGGCTTAAAAGTTTTGTCTTTTATATCTCTTTATGCGAAACTTTAAAGCTCAAAATTTCCGATTGTACACTTGTTTTTTTCAAGGTTTTGTTAGATGTAGCCCCATCCTTGAAACTTTGCCGTTAAACTATTATCAGTTTCAAAGGCTTTAAAATAAAGATATTCTGGTGCTAAATCTAAGTCATTATTCCATTTCAATGTATAATCTAC
This sequence comes from Sulfurimonas sp., assembly GCA_027047745.1. Classification (GTDB taxonomy): domain Bacteria; phylum Campylobacterota; class Campylobacteria; order Campylobacterales; family Sulfurimonadaceae; genus Sulfurimonas. The sequence continues at coordinate 753 of JALTUB010000379.1, read as the reverse complement.
TTTAAATTTTTTAAACTTCTCAATATCTTGGAGTTCTTTAAATGGTTTTATTTTTCCATTTAAAATAAAATCTTTTAAATCTACAACACCATTTTTATGGTCATTAAATTCTAATGATATTTTATAGTTATCTTGATAATTTGCATTTATTATACTTAACATAATTTATTCCTTTAAATTAAACCAAAGGTTTAATTTTAATATACTTTCCAGTTTCTTTTATATTTTCCCAATTTTGTAATAATTCATTTTGATGGTCTTCTGCCCATTCTACAACTAATCCTAAAACCTTTGAAGGAAGTTTTCCTTCCATTACTCCAAATGTTTTTATATTGATTGACGCTTTGTATTCATTATACTCAACATGAAAATGTGGAGGATTATGTTCATTAAAATACATAAATATTTTGATACCTAAAAATCTACTTATTTCTGGCATTTTTATTCCTTGAAGTTTGGTAGGTTTATTATATCAGAATTATATTTTAAATTTGACATCTAACGATTGTCGTGAGCGATAAGTTTCCGTTAGGTAACTTATTCGCTCCTCGTATTTGTTAGGTTTGATAAGTCTGTGTCAGTTAATCCTGTGCTTAATTTTATAATCTCAATATTTACATTCGCTTTTAGCAAGTTAACTGCTATTTCAATTGCTTTTCTTTTTTCACCTTCAATTCCACCAATAACATAAGTAGACTCATAAGCACTAGCCTGGTCATGCAAAGATTTTTGATAACTCTCATATTCTGCTCT
>JALTUB010000378.1 GCA_027047745.1 Sulfurimonas sp. | reverse complement strand
CTTCAAGATTTGGAACTCTAAAAGAGAGTGAAGATATTTTAGATGAGTTTAGAGAGTTCTGCAAAAAAACTCCAACTTATGAAAAAGCCATCGCAAAATTCCCTTCACGCATTTTTGAAGCAGAACTCTCAGGTGAGATAGAGATTAAAAATGCGAAAATCTATCTTTGTTAGTATCTAGTCCTCGTTTCAATTCCATTCATATTCATAAATTAATATTGTTGATATATTAACAATCTTCTGCAAGATACTACCCCAGAAAAACCAAACAACATTGTAAAATTTCTTATTTCAAATGTGATAAAATAAGAAAATAAAAGAGAGGGTAAACAGAAAGAAAAAGTAGATGAGTATGCTAAAACAGTAGGAGAGTTAACGGTGGAGAATAACTGGATGTAGGGAAAGTTAAGAAGCTCGGACTCATCAAGTAAAAAAGCTATGATAGACTACGAGCTAAAGACATTATATGTAAGAGCAAATCAAGTATGGAGTACTGATATTACATATATCAAGATAGCTGTGGAATGGTTTATCTTGCTGACGTGATTGATTGGTACTCTAAAGCAGTGCTGTCTTTTCATATAATCTTCCTCAATCGAGTTACTTATATTGTAGCACTTTTAAAATGAATTATTAATCTAAATGATTAACATAGCATCGCCATAAGAGTAAAAACGGTATTTTTCTTTTATAGCCTCTGTGTAAAGTTCTTGTGTTTTTTCTAGTCCAACAAAAGATGCAACGAGCATAAGAAGAGTAGATTTTGGTAGATGAAAGTTAGTTAAAAGATGATTTACTCTGCTTGGTCTGTTTTTTGGGTTTAGAAACAGATTTGCTTCACCTCTTTGGATCTTGCCATGTTTTTCGTAAAATTCTATGGTTCTTGTTGAGGTCGTTCCTACACTTAGGAGTGGTATATTAGAATCAAGTATCTCTTTAGCTTTGTTTGATATGTCATAATACTCAGAGTGCATGGGATGGTCTGTTATTATCTTTGCATCTACTGGTTTAAAAGTTCCACTTCCTACATGAAGAGTTACAAAAGCGTGTTTGAAATCTTTGCAAATCTTTTCATGTTGCTCTGGTGTAAAATGTAGTGAAGCAGTTGGTGCTGCGACTGCACCTTCCTCTTTTGCAAAGACACTTTGGTACTCATTTACATCTTGAGTATTATCAGCTCTTTGGATATAAGGGGGAAGAGGAATATGCCCTATCTTATCTATGATTGGGAGTAGGTCTTCAAAACGCATTAGTTTTTCATCTACACTAAAGTTTACAATTCTACTTCCATCTTCTTTTAACTCTTTTACTTTAGCGACTAGATTATCATCAAACTCTATAGTTGTATTTACTTTAACCTTGCCTCTGATGTAAACATTAATATCATGAGCATTTAATGGTCTATTTATAAGTAGTTCTATCTTTCCACCACTTGGTTTAAATCCAAAAAGTCTTGCTTTTATAACCTTTGTGTCGTTGAAAATAAGTGCGCAATCTTTTGGGATAAATTTTTCCAACTCATAAAAATATGTATGAGTTATGGTATCAGTAGTTCTATCATATACTAAAAGTTTTGCACTATCTCTTGGAGAGGCAGGATAAGCTGCTATGAGTTCACTAGGAAGTGTGAAGTCATAGCTAGAAGTTAGTAACTCTTTGTCTATCAATACTTTTACTCTTGTTCTTTACTTGTATCTTGAAGCTCAAGTTGCTCTTGAAGCTCTTCTTCTTCCTCATCTTCCTCATCTTCCTCATCTTCCTCTGATGCAGGATTGACAATCTTAACAATGATAATAGAAATACCATAAAGTATAAGAAGTGGACCTGCCATAAGTAATTGAGTTAAGACATCAGGAGGAGTTAGAAGTGCAGCAACTATAAAGATGATAACGATTGCATACTTAAAAAATGCAATCATCTGCTTGTCATTTATAAGACCTAAAAGTGCTAAAAAGTATGCAAAAACAGGCAACTCAAAAGCTATACCAAAACCAAACATGATTTTAGTAAAAAATCCAACATAATCTTCTATGTTGATAAGAGGTGTAAATTTAAAACTACCGAAGGTAATAAGAAAATCAAATCCAAATGGGGTAACAATATAGTAGGCAAACAAAACTCCAACGACAAACATGAAAGTTCCACCAACAATAAAAGGAATAATCATCTTCTTCTCATGAGCATATAGAGCTGGTGCTATAAATAACCATATTTGGGCAAGTATAATAGGCAATGCACCAACAATAGCAGCAAAAAATGATACTTTAAGTGCTACAAAAAATGCACCACCTACTTGAGAAGTTGTTACCATCCCATCTGCAGCATGTACCGACTTCTTACCAACTTCTATGAGTGCATCATTTAGTGGAGCTACTATCCAGTTTAAGATAGCCTCATGAAAATAAAACATAGCTAAAAATACAACTATCAGACTAAGGGCTGAAATAATAAGTCTTTTTCTTAGTTCTATAAGGTGAGGTCTTATTCCATTAAGCATTTAATTCATCTTCTTTTTCTGTTTTAATTTTGTTCTTTTTCTTCTTTTTAAGAGTAACCTCTTGTGGCTTTTTCTCTTTTTTACTCTCTTGTTTTGTGTCATCATCCAAACTTAGAATATCACTGTTCAAGTCACTTAGTCCACTTGCAATGTCATCTTTTATATGAGTGACTTGGTTTAAATCTTCTGTTGCGTTTAGAAGTTCTTGTTTATATGCAAGTGCCTCTTTTTTGATGTCGCTAACATTTATCTCTTCTTCAAAAGTCTCTTTTACTGAGCCTACTGTATTTTTAACATTTCTAAAAAATTTTACAATATCTATCATCATGCCAGGCAGTTTATCTGGACCTACAAATATGATAGCCATAACAGCAATTAAAAGTATCTCTGTAAAACCCATACCAAACATATTTAGCCTTCAATATTTATTATTTAATTTTAGAAATGAATTTTATCCAAAAAAACATCAAGAAGATATAAAAAGAGTAATCTCATCTGCTAAAAGATAATCATAGTTGTAAAAAACTCCATTTTTTAAGTAGATTTTTTTTTCAGTTAATAATATTTTAGCTTTTTCTAACTCACTATCTGTAAGTATAGTTTTATCCACACCAACACATGAACGAAAGCCTAAAAAGAGTTGTTCTATCTTCTTGTCTTCATCTTCTAGCTCTTCTGTTTTAATCTCTAAAGGATTTTCAATATAATCTTCGATCGAATTTGTTGGATAAAATCTTTGCAGTTTTAGTTTTCCTACAGCCCCCGCACCAACTCCCATGTAATCTTTATATTTCCAGTACCCAAGGTTATGTGAACTTCTATAAGTTCCAAAGTTACTAATCTCGTACTGTTTAAATCCTCTGTTTTTTATACTCTCAAAAAGCCAATTTGTGATGGAGAGTTGTTCTTTTGCCATTTTAGGTTGAGTGAAAAATGCTGTTCCTTCCTCTATGGTTAAGGCATAAGCACTTATATGGTTGATAGGTAAAGAAAAAGCAGTGTTTATATCATGCTCTAAAAGCTCTTTTGTATCTCCTAGAGTTGCATAAATAAGGTCTAAAGAGATGTTTTTAAAACCAACTTTAGCTGCATTTTTAACTGCATTTATGGCTTGGTCTGGCGAATGCGCACGATTTAAAAGTTTTAGTTTCTCTTTGTTAAAACTTTGCACACCAAAACTGATACGATTTACTCCTAACTCTCTCATACCTTTAAGCCACTCATAAGTTGCACTATTTGGGTTTGCTTCGCTAGTTATTTCTATGTTTTTTTGTAAATATGGTTTTAAAAGTTTAAATATCGGCTTATAAAGTTTTGGAGAGACTGTAGAAGGAGTACCACCACCTATAAAAACAGTCTCTATGCTTTTTTCTTTTGCCTCAAAGCGTCCCAGTTCAAACTCAAGCTGTTTTTTAAGAGCAGACATATACACATCTTTTAGATGAAATTTATCTACATAAGAGTTAAAAGCACAGTAAGAACACTTAGAATCGCAAAATGGGATATGAATATAGAGTAACATTTTAGTATTATATCAATATTATCTTATTTTAATTACATCTTCTGTATAATCGCGTTAATTATAACATAGGTACAAAAATGAGTAAAAAACCAGACTATCGTCCTAATGTGGCGATGATTATTGTTTCTAACAATTATCCCCAAAAAAAAGAGATATTTATCGCGCAACGAAATGACTTAACTGATATTTGGCAGTTTCCTCAAGGTGGCATAGATAATGGTGAAGAAGTAAAAGAAGCACTCTTTCGTGAAATGGAAGAGGAGATAGGAACTAATAGAGCAGAGATAATAGCTGAATATCCAGAGTGGATTTCTTATGATTTCCCTTCCAAAATAGCTAAGAAAATGAAGCCTTATAAGGGTCAAACCCAGAGATATTTTTTAGTGAAACTTAAAAAAGATGCTTTTATAAAAGTAGATACAAAACATCCAGAGTTTATAGATTATAAATTTGTAAATGTGGATGATGCTTTAAATTTGACTGCACATTTTAAAAAACATGTTTATAAAAAAGTGATAAATTATTTTAAAGATGAGGGATTGCTGTAGATGTTAATAGTTCAAAAATTTGGTGGAACAAGCGTTGGTGACTTAGAGCGAATACAAAATGTAGCCAATCGTGTAAGTGCAACTAAAAAAGATGGTAATGATGTCGTTGTAGTTGTTTCAGCTATGAGTGGAGAGACAAATAAGCTAGTTGGATATGCCCAGCATTTTTCTAAAAACCCTGCACAGGCTGAAATGGATATGCTTTTAAGTGCAGGAGAGAGAGTTACAGCCTCGTTGCTTTCAATCGCACTTCAAGAGATGGGTCATGAAGCAACAGCTATGACTGGTAGAAAAGCGGGTATTGTTACAGATAAACATCATACAAAAGCGAGGATAGAAGAGATAAATCCTCAAGCTATGCATGAAGCACTTGGAGGTGGAAAGATAGTTGTAGTTGCTGGTTTTCAGGGTGTAAATGAAAATGGAGATGTTACAACTCTTGGAAGAGGTGGAAGTGATTTAAGTGCTGTTGCTATTGCAGGAGCTTTAAAAGCTGATTTGTGTGAGATATATACAGATGTAAGTGGGATATTTACTACTGACCCTCGCATAGAACCAAAGGCAAAAAAACTAGATAAAATCTCTTATGAAGAGATGTTAGAACTTGCATCTTTAGGTGCGAAAGTATTGCAAAATCGTTCAGTCGAGATGGCAAAAAAACTTAATGTAAATCTAGTAACAAGAACAAGTTTCTCTGATGAAGAGGGAACATTAATAACTAAGGAAGAAAATATCATGGAAGCACCATTAGTAAGTGGAATCGCATTGGATAGAAATCAAGCTCGTATCTCTCTTATGGGAGTTAAAGATAGACCAGGTATCGCATCTGATTTTTTCAATCGCCTTGCAGATGAAGAAGTAAATGTTGATATGATTATTCAAAACAAATCACACGATGACACTACAAATATTGACTTCACAGTTCCTGTAGGTGATTTGCAGGACGCAAAAAAGATAGTTGATTCCTTTGTTCAAGATGGAGAGATTAAAGCTGACTCTTACAATGAAGATATTTGTAAAGTTTCAGTTGTTGGTGTTGGTATGAGAAGTCATACAGGTGTTGCAGCTAAAGCATTTTCAATCATGGCAGATAACAATATAAACATAAACATGATAGCAACATCAGAGATAAAGATTTCTATGGTTATAGATGAAAAGTATGCAGAACTTGCTGTTCGCAGTCTGCATGATGCTTATGAGTTAGATAAGTAAACTCTCATGGATGAATTTTCACAGTGGACTTTAGATGCAATACGAGAAGAGGGAGCGATACTAAGTTGGTTAGAAGAGCAAAGATTTGACTGGACAAAAGCAACCTCTCATGCACTAGAGCAAATACTGCTTGGTAAAACTATCATTTTAATCACTGATGAAAATCGAAAATGGCTAGAGAGTTACATACTAAGTTCTTTAAACAGTATCTCATTTGATAGACCACCGATTTCTATCATAAGTATAGATGCTATTTACCCACATTTTGATTATATTAATGGTGGAGATATGATTGATATGGTTGATGATATGATAGACCAATCATATAAAAATGAATACTTTTTTTGGTATATTGGAAAGGGCGATGATAAACGAAGTGATATAGCAAAAAGACAAGATGATAGTTATTTTTGGATATTTGACGAAGAACTAAACAATGCCTTTGCTCTGAAATCCTATGATAAATCACTTGATATAAAACTTCTACAGCTTTATAAACTTTTTAACTCCTCATTAAATGCAGCTATGTTTGGAGAAGTAGATGCCACTTCTTGAAAAACTAAAAGGTCATATACTTATATCTTCAGAGCTTGAAGTTGAGGTTGAGAGACTTGAATCTGAGTTAAAACCTTTGCGTGTTGTAAAATTCATCGAAGAAAATTTTAAAATAGAACATGCTAAAGCTGTTGTTAGTGAAGCATATATAAGTGAATCTCAAACAAAATATATAGTCTTAGCAGCCCTAGAGTTTACAGCAGTTGCCCAAAACTCTCTTTTAAAACTTTTAGAAGAACCACCTGTTAATATCGAGTTTATAATTATCTCTCCAACAAAGTCAAACCTTTTACCAACTGTTAGGTCTCGTCTTCCTATCTTAAAACATAACACCTCTCATGAAAAAATATCAATCTCTTTAAATCTTGCACGAATAGACTATAAAGAAGTTTTTGCATTTTTAAAAGAGAATGCAAGAGTAAAAAAGAATGATGCTAAAGAGTTGGTTGAAGCACTATTTTATAAAGCAACAGTTGAGGATAAGCTGATACTTACTACTTCTCAGATTGAGAGTTTTGACAAGGCTTATAGGTTGTTAGACCTTAACTCAAGACCACAAAGTGTTTTAGCTATGATTGTTATGCAATTTGTAAGAGAAAAATAGTGCAAGTTCAAAGATTATCTAATGATATTGATATAAAAGAGTATCTGCGTGAACTCGGTGTAGATGGTGGTGGTGTAAAGATTTTAGCATCAAAAGCTGAACATTTTATCATATACATCAAAGAGCTTCATGTTGGAGCGGCAAATATTTTAAAACAAGATGCACTCTCTGTTGGAGCTGACACAGCAGTACCTCGTGGAACTGTTATCGCTCGAACTCCTAGTGTTGATTGTATCTTGATAGCAACAAAAAGAGAGTTAGAGATACTTAGCAAAAAAGAGTTAGCTCAACCCTTTGGTCTTAAAGATTTAGCAAGAGAGTTACAAAAGATACTTAAAGCTAAAAAGAAAAAGCCAACTCAGATAATGGGTGTAATAAATGCAAATGATGATAGCTTTTTTAGTGGAAGTAGATTTTTGGACAAAGATGCCATAAAAAAGATAGAGCAGATGATAGAGCAGGGTGCTGATATTATAGACATCGGTGGTGTCTCCTCTCGTCCAAACGCAGTTATAGTAGATGCAAAAGATGAGCTAGATAGAGTAAAGCCAATATTTAAAGCTATAAGAGAAGAAAAACTTTATGAAAAAGTACGCTTTAGTTGTGATAGTTATACTCCTCTGGTTATTTCACAAGCCTTAGAATCAGGATTTAACATCATAAATGATATAACAGGACTTGAGGATGATGAGGTCTGTAAACTTTGTGCAGAGTACGAGGCAACTGCTGTTATAATGCACATGCAAGGCACACCACAAACTATGCAAGACAATCCTACTTATAATAGTATTTTAAATGATATTTATGATTTTTTTGAACAAAGGATCCAAAAAGCTGAGAGTTTTGGTATCAAAGATATTGTGTTGGATGTTGGTATCGGTTTTGGCAAAACTATAGATGATAATCTAAAGCTTATTAAACATTTAGAACATTTTATGAGTTTAAACAGAGAGCTTTTAGTTGGAGCGTCAAGAAAGTCTATGATTGATAAAATATCAAAATCAGAGGCACAAGATAGACTTGGTGGAACTCTTGCTCTTCATCTTGAAGCTGTTAGAAATGGATCTTCAATGCTTAGAGTTCATGATGTTTATGAACATAAACAAGCACTTCTTTTACAAGAAGCACTTTTAAAAGTTTAAACCATTATTCCTTTTATCATATAAAAAATAAGTCCTGCTAAGATAGCTGCAGCTGGAACAGTTATGATCCAAGCAGCAACTATTTTTCTTATAGCATCTCTTTTAACATACTCTATCTTTTTATTCTTTTTTATATGTTTTTTAGCTGATTTGATAAGCTTCTCTTCACCTGCAATAAGTTTGTAAAGCTCTACAACTCTCTCATAATCACTTTGTTCTTTTTCTTTTTTTGCTTCTAGTTTAGATAGTTCTGTTTGATAAGCATTTAAAGTGCTTTTTTCTTCTGCAATAACTAATTTTTCTTCATCAATGATGTTAGATTTATCATTTAGATGCAGATATTCTCGTAAGAAACCAACACCAAATACACCACCAATAGCTATATGAGTAGAACTTACAGGAAGCCCTAGTTGAGAAGCGATAATAACTGTTATAGATGCTGCCATCGCTATAGAAAAGGCACGAATCTGATTTAACTCTGTGATTTCACTTCCGACAGTTCGTATCAGTTTTGGACCATAAAGACCAAGACCAAGTGCTATCCCTAAAGCCCCAACACCCATGACCCATAAAGGGATACTTGCCTTAGAAGCAACCCCTCCATTTACAACAGCATCATTGATGGCTGCAAGTGGACCAACAGCATTTGCTACATCGTTTGCACCGTGAGCAAAACTTAGCAGTGCAGCTGAGAAGATAAGAGGTATAGTAAAAAGAGTATTTACAGACTCTCTTGAGTTTTCAAGTTTTGTCGTGTTAGATACAAGTTTTCTTTTTGTTAGTATAAAGATAATAACTGCTGATATTGCACCTAGTATAAGGGCTGTAGAAAAAGATGGTTTCTTAGTCATCTCCATGGATACAAGAGGAATATAGTTTAAAATATCTACAACTTGTGGCCATATTTTCTTAAGACCTTTTAGTGTTAGGTAAGTTACAAATGCCCAAGACATAATGGCTACAAAAACTGGCACCCATCTCTTCGCAGCAGCAATTTTGTCCTCTTGAAATACTATTGACTTTTTTATGGAAAATAGAAAAACAGCAGCAATAATACCACCAAGAACAGGAGAAATAACCCAAGAAGCAACAATCTTGCCCATAGTTGACCAAGAAACTATACTAAAACCAGCAGCAGCGATACCTGCTCCCATGACTCCACCAACTATAGAGTGTGTTGTTGAAACTGGCGCACGCATCATTGTTGCAAAGTTTAACCATAAAGCAGCTGCTAAAAGAGCAGCCATCATAGCCCAGATAAACTCATCAGGATTTCCACCAAAAGCACCAATGTCAATGATACCTTTTTTTATAGTACCAACAACTTCACCACCTGCAATGAGAGCGCCACTTGCTTCAAAAATCGCAGCGATAACAATAGCCATAGTCATAGTCATGGCACTAGAACCAACAGCAGGACCAACATTGTTTGCAACATCATTTGCACCAATATTCATAGCCATATATGCACCAATCAAAGCTGCAACTGCTAAGAACATGTTGTTAGGAATGCCACCATTGCTTAAAAAACTATAAGCAAGAACTGCCACCATAAAAAATAGGGCGAAACCCAATCTTGTAAAGTCAGTACCATTTTTTTTAAGTGCTTCTTGTTCAAGTTTTTTCATTGTTTGGATTTCCATGGTTTACTTCACATACGCTTTTATAATCTCTTGACGCTCTAGGGGTCTATATCCACCACTTCTTCCTGTAGTTGCAACATCGTTTAATTTTTTTAGTGCTACAAATGAGTCAGGTGTAATTTGACCAAAAATAGTGTGATGTCCATTTAACCAAGGGGTCGGAGCTGTTGTGATAAAAAACTGACTTCCGTTTGTCCATGGACCTGCATTTGCCATAGCAAGTATCCCAGCTTTATCAAAGACCTTGTTTTTAAATTCATCTTTAAAAGGTTTTTTCCAGATACTCTCTCCACCACGACCAGTTTCAGTAGGATCACCACCTTGGATCATGAAGTTATGAATAATCCTATGAAATGCAACTCCATTATAATATCCATCTTTGATATGAGTTGTAAAATTTTCAACAGCTAAAGGAGCAACATCAGGAAACAGTTCAATTTCAATCTTACCTTGTGTTGTTTCTAAAACCACATGAGGGTTAGCTGCAAAAAGAGTAGCACTAAGTGTGAGTAGTAGTATAAATATTTTTTTTATCATTTTTTTCCTTTTTGTGTATTATAATCAAATTAAAGATAAATTGTATCATTAACTTGCTTTTTCAGTGAAAAGCTCAAACTTTTTCTTTTTTATCTTGTTATTTTTCAAATATTTGCTATCTGTTTTTAAATGCTTTTTAATCGAATTTTTTAAAGCTATTGATAAAAAGGTTGGCACAGCATTTCCTATTTGTAGATTTTTTGAGCTTCTTGAACCATAAAATATATAATTATCTGGAAAACATTGTATTCTTGCTCCTTCTCTTGTTGTAAGTGGACGAGGTGTCTTAGGGTGAATACATCTTGATGATGATGGTGTACTTAAATTTCTAGTAATTGTTGTCGATGGTCTATTCCACCATAATCTACAATAGGTATTTTTAAATCCTGATTTAGGTCGTAACTCTTCTGGTACATCTCGTGGTGTTCCACCATCAGGCAAACACTCCATAAGTCGTACTAATTTATCATTATTTTTTGGTGCATTATGATCCATTAATTTTTCAGGAGCATTCTTTCTCATTAGTTTTTGAAACTCATTATTTGGTTTACTAGCATATTCAAAACTTTCTTCGTTACTTTTAATAAACGGTAAATCACTTATTGCTTCTGATAAAGTCAGGTATGGTTTTAAATCTTGGTTAAAAATAGTGTTATCTTTTTGATTAGAATGAGTTGGTTGAGGATATTCAAAATCTTGCTTTAATTTTGTACCAATTATTATTACTCTTTCTCTGATTTGTGGTACACCATAATCTGCTGAATTTAAAACTTCATATTTAACTTTATACCCCAATGATTCAAAATGAGATAAAATTGTTTTTAATAGTTCACCCTTTTGCATAGACAAAAGTCCTTTAACATTTTCAAATAAAAAAACTTTAGGGTTTAATTCTTTTAAGACTCTATAATATTCTTGAAAGAGTTTTCCTCTTGGGTCGTCAATCAATCTTTTACCAACAGTTGAAAATGCTTGACAAGGTGGACCTCCAACAATTAAATCTATATCACCTTTTTTAATTTGTAAATCTTTAGTAAGATTTTTAAGTCCAAAATCTTTTATATCACAGTTATACACTTTAACTGTTGGATGATTTAATGAGTATGCTTTGGCCATATCAGGTAAAATTTCATTTCCTGCTACAATTTCAAAATTGTCATCATGAGCAAAGCCATAACTAAGCCCACCAACTCCTGCAAATAAATCTAAAACTTTAAATTTTTTATTAGTCATTTTCAATCTGCAAATATATCATTTAATGAAGGTGGAGTTTCAGTAAGTTTCCACGAAAAATAATTTTGGTCTATATTGAAAACAGTTTGACCTTCCATTTGCTGTCTCGTAATCCAATTAACACTATTATCTTCTATCTCATCCAATTTTATAAATGCTACTTGTCCATTAAATAAATCAAAATGAATTGCTATTGAAGAGATACTATCAGTTTTAAAAATTCTTTTTGCTTCTAAAACTTTATGTTGCTTAATATCATTAGTACCTTGAAATCCAGATTGTACTTCAACTCTTAATTTATTTCCATTTTGCAGGATAATTTCCAAATCTGCTGTCGGCGTTCTTTTGAAAGATTCAATTTCGACTAAATCATCATCACCAATTAATGATATATTTTCAAGGCCAACTTCAAATATTTGACTTAATGCTTTAAGAAAATAATTTGAAATAATATATCCTCTCATCCATGAGAAATATACTTGTTCAGGTCTTCTCCCTTGATTATTTAATCTTTGTATAATATTATTACTCTTAAGTTTATTAAAAACTAATTCAACGCTATCTGTGCAAAACTCATCGATATTACCTATCTTAATATCGTTTGATACTAATAAATTTATTTTTTTAATTATCTCAACAAGTCTAGCATTTAATAATTTTATGTAGTTGTAATCAACTGTTGGTGTTATATCTTTTCCTGCAAAAAACTTTTTTACATCATCTTTGTTTGTAAAACCTAACCCTTTTCTATACTCTTTGAAGTATTGTGTTTTTATTGCCATAAGTAGCCTTAATTTTCATCAAATTCTAAAGATACTGAGTTTATGCAATATCTTTGTCCTGTTGGTTCTGGGCCATCAGGAAATAGGTGTCCTAGATGTGCATCACATGAAGAACATCTTACCTCTACTCGTATCATACCATGACTTTCATCTTTGATTTCTTTTATAGCACCTTCTATTGCTTCATAGTAACTTGGCCATCCAGTGCCAGAGTCAAACTTAGTTTCAGACTCAAAAAGAGGTGTGTCACAACAGATACATTTGTAAACTCCCTCTCCTTTATAGTCATAAAATTTTCCAGAAAATGGTGCTTCTGTCCCATGTTGTCTTGCTACATTAAAAGCTTCAGGACTTAGTAGCTCTTTCCACTCTTTTTCACTTTTTGTTATTTTCATATTTTACCTTTAGTTGATATATATTTTCGCACTCTTCTTCGTATATGATAGAAACACTCTTCGTTGCTCTTGAGATAGCATGTTCAAGTTTTACCAAATTTGTAAAGCATACATCTAGTAAAATAAGATGTTCTGTGTTAAGTTCTATAGTATCTTCATAACTTGCAAGTAGAACAGAACCTAAATCTTGATTTATCAAGTTTTTTGATCCATCAAGTAAAAAAGTATCTTCTTCTATAAAGTATTCCAAATCATCATGAAGTCTTTTTCCAGTTACTCTATTAGCAACAATAAGTATGCTTTTTGTATTTTGTTTAAGTAATAGTCTTGAAACACTAAGAAGAGTTTTTGCATGTGGATTTGATTTATAAAACGATATATCTCGATTTGTTGCGAAAGATTTAGTGAAATTATACTTTACATCAGTAGTCTTTGCATTTACAAAGAGTAAACTCTTTCTTCTTTGCATTTTTTTTAAATCTTCTAAAAAAGAGTCTTCATACAAATCTGAATCATCACAAACAACGAAGTCTGCTATGGCAAGTTTACTATTTTTAAGTTCAGTTGGTGTCAATATAGATACCAAAGTAAAATCAAACTCTATGATAGCTCTCTCAACTACATCTAAAAGTTTTTTCTTTAAAATATCACAAGCAAGTATGGTAGGTTTTATGATAATAACTTTTTTGTCTTTATTGTTTAAAATATAAAGGATTGATTTTAACAAAATAGTATAGGTTTTACCACTTCTAGGAACTGCATTTAATATCTCATGACCTAAAGATTTATCATCGATAAAATCTATCTGCTCTTGAGTACATATTTGTAAGTTGTCATTTTCATCAATTATAGTATATTGGATAAGTAAATTGCCTATGATGTTGTTTTTTGATGGTAACTTTACATCAGAGGTTTTAACATCATGTAGTTTTTGCAATATCTCTTCTTTTGATGAATCATTAAATATAATTCTATCTTTAGGCAAGAGTTCTTTAAATGACTCTTTTAGATAATCGTACTCTTGAGTATTTAGATTTTCCATTAAAAGATAGTTAAATGTTGGGATAACATTATGGTGCATTAGCTCATTTAATTTTTGATTTATAAGGTTATTTGTATTTTGAAAAGAGAGTGTGTTGTGTGAACTATCTTGGTTCTGTGCTTTTTCAATAGTTGCATCTTTTAAGTCATCATAAGACCACTCTTTTTTTTCAAATATATATATACCTCTGGACTCATCAAGTAACATTAATGAGATATAATAACTATTGGCATGATGATAGATTGTTGTATTATTAAATAATGAAAAAGAGTTTGATTGTGAAACTTCTTTTAATTGTTTAATAACTATAGAATCAGGAGTAGATAAAGATTTATTATCTTTTTTGAAGATTGAAGATAAAAAAGATAAGTTCATAAGCTAAAAAAGAGTGTTGTCATTTTAAATGACAACACTAAATGATTATTCACCAGCAGCAACACGGTCTTTAAGACCTTTACCAGCTTTAAACTTAGGAACCATTTTATCTTGAGTAGTATAAGTTTTATCAGTACCTGGTACTTTTCCACTTTTACCTTTTTGTAAAGCAGCAACAAAACTACCAAAACCAACTAAAGAAACATCTTCTTTTTTGATTAAAGCAGTTGTTACTGCCTCTGTAAATGCTTTAATAGCAGCCTCAGCTTCTACCTTAGTTTTGTAGTCGCCACTTGCTTGTACTAATTCAACGAATTGAGCTTTATTCATAAATTTACCCTTGGATTAAATATTTCCGAACCCTGCATGCACAAGTCCTTATACATGAAATAATTCAGCTATGGATACTTTATAGTTTATTTGCTTAAATTTTTCTTCTTTTTAGTAAGATTTGCTATAAAATTTGAAATTTTTGCTTCTTTTAGTCCATATTTAGCCTGTTTTAAGAGCTTAGCGAAATATATAGGTGGATTGTTGTGAATAATAAATAATGATAATTCTTTAATTTTATCATATTTATCACTATTTGAATGTATTGATAAAAATACATCTTCTAGTCCATCTCTCTCTTTCTTAGTAAGTACACCCATCTACTTACTCCTCTAGCTTGTTGATTTTTCTAACGGTTCTTAATATCTCATCATCATCTAATTTTCCTAACATTTTCATAACTACTGCTGCAGCTTGTGGTTTAGCACGAGCAAGTTTCCAATCTTGATATGTACGCATAGATATTCCAAGTGATTTAGCCATATCATTTAGGGATATTTTTTTGCCATTATTTTGAGACTCTAAAGAGTTATGTAGGATATTAAATAAATCATCAATTTGCATAAATAAAATTATACGGATTTTATGCTTAAATATACATATAATAATATGTATTAAATATACGGAAAACAGTATAAAATTTACATTCTTTTAATTCAAGAAGAGTATAAAACTCTCATTGAATGTTATGATTTGTAAAAAGATGGAGGATAAAATGCAAGGAGTTAGTATTCTAGTAGATCACTATAGTCATATTTTGAAAAGTCGAGAAAAATTTTACCATTTTGTTTTATAACTCTTACATCACTGTTATAAACTGCTATAAATCTTTTTTTGATAACTTTTTTTTGATAGTTTTCTAGGTCTAATGTTTTTAGATACTCTTTTAGCTCTACAATCTGTTTTGGTTCTTTCTTTTTTTCTATGCTGTTTTTCTTTTCTAAAGTTTCAACTTCATGAACAGTATTTAACTCTTGAGCTTTCATTTGAGCATTTATAAGTTCAAGTATATTTTTTAGTTGTTCATCTTTTGTGCTGTAAACTTTTTCTATCTTACTCATCTCATCACGCAACATCTGCTCTTTGTCATCTATGAGTTTGTCTATCTTAGCCTCTAGCTGAACTATCTTCTCTTTTAGTTGCTGATTTTCTTTTTGATATAAGGATAAGACCATGGAGACGGTTGTCCTTGGTTTAGAGATAGCTTTTGATAATGGTTTTTTAACATCATCATCTTTTACTATTATGTAAGGAATCTCATCTTCGATTATATAATTGAGTTTTTTTTCCCTAAGCTTAGAATTTAGCATCTCTTTAGAAATCTTAAATCGTTTTGCATATTCGTCTAGTGTGAGTTTCATTCTTATCCTTTTGCGATGTTATTTTAGCATAAGTAGCTTTTTACTCTTATTAAGGTGTTATATAATATAATCTCGTAATTAAAATATATAGGAAGTTGATATGAGTAAAGGTGTATTAGATATAGTAAAACCTGGGGTTCTTTTTGGAGAAGATGTTCAAAAAGTTTATGCACATGCTAAAGAAGTTGGATTCGCTATTCCTGCAGTAAATGTGGTAAATACAGACTCTATCAATGCTGTTTTAGAAGCAGCAGCTAAGGTTAATTCTCCTGTTATTATCCAGTTTAGTAATGGTGGCTCATCATTTTTTGCAGGTAAAGGTTTAAGTAATGAAGGTGAAAAAGCTGCAATTACTGGTGCTATTGCAGGTGCAAAATATATTCATGCCATGGCAGAAGCTTATGGTGTTGCTGTAATCCTTCATACTGACCATGCTGCTAAAAAACTTCTTCCTTGGATTGATGCACTTTTAAAAGCTGGAACAAGACATTTTAAACATACAAAAAGACCTCTTTTTTCCTCACATATGCTTGATCTTTCAGAAGAGCCTTTAGATGAGAATATCGCTATTTGTAAAGAGTATTTAGAGCGTATGAGTAAAATAGGTATGAGCATAGAGATAGAACTTGGAGTTACTGGTGGTGAAGAGGATGGTGTTGATAATACAAATATTGACAATTCACTTTTATATACTCAACCAGAAGAAGTTGCTCTTGCATATAAAGAACTAAGTGAGGTTTCATCTGATTTTACTATTGCTGCATCTTTTGGAAATGTTCATGGGGTTTATAAACCAGGGAATGTTCAACTAACACCAAAGATACTTGATAATTCTCAAAAATATATAGCTCAAAAGTTTAGTACAGATGAAAAACCTGTAAACTTTGTCTTTCATGGTGGCTCAGGTTCATTACCTAGTGAGATAAGTGAAGCCATAGGGTATGGTGTTATTAAAATGAATATTGACACAGATACTCAGTGGGCAACATGGGATGGAGTTAGAGAGTATGTATCAACTAATCATGATTATCTTCAAGGTCAAATAGGAAATCCTGATGGTGAAGAAAAACCAAACAAGAAGTATTACGACCCAAGAAAATGGCTTCGTGCTGGTCAAGAGTCTTTAGTACAGAGAGTAATTCAAGCCTTTAAAGACTTAAATGCTATGGATAGGAACTAAGAGTTTAACTCTTTATAAATAGTTTCTATACTGTTTGTAGTTTTATTTTTCATATAATGCTTTTGAAGAAGTTGGTTTAGTCTGTTATGGTTAAAACGCCAAAAAAGTTCACTCTTAAAACCTTCATCTTCTTGTATAGCAAAAAATAGCTCTTTTGGTGTTAATTTCCCCTCATGCTTTTTTATAACATGTAGCATCAAAGCTGTAAGTTCATACTCAGACTCTTCATTTCTATCATCATCTGCAAGTTGTTTTGTTGGTAAAAAAGTATAAATCTTCCAGATACCTAGTACCATGAAGATAACAAATGCTATCATCATCCATGTTTTAAGACTAATCTCCATTGTTTTCCTTTTGGTTGTAGATACACACTCTATTTCTTCCACTGTTCTTAGCATCATAAAGGGCTTTATCAGCCCTTCTTATAACGGCTTCAATGTTTTCATCATTTTTTAAATCAACTTGTGAGACACCTATGCTGATAGTGAAGTTTAAAATATCTTCATTTTCAAGTGTAATGTCTAGTTCCTCTATGGCTACTCTTATCTTCTGTGCTATAACTAAAGCACCTTTACTATCTGTTTGTGGTAAAAGTAATATAAACTCTTCTCCACCGAATCTACAGGATACATCACTTTTTCTAGAATACTCTTGAAGTGTATTAGAAAAATGCACAAGTACATTGTCTCCAAATTTATGTCCATAGGTGTCATTTATATTTTTAAATTTATCAATATCCATCATAAGAAGAGATAAGTTGTCTTTCTCTCTTTTTGCTAAGTGTAAAATATGTTTTGTAGTATTAGAGAAGTGTCTTCTATTGTATAGATGAGTAAGTGGGTCAATAGAAGCTAATTTTTTTAACTCATTCTCTTTTCTTTTTATGTAAGTTATATCTCTTACAGTTATTAAGAATATATCAGGATTTGTTAGTAAAGACATAGACATACTTACGAATCTAGATTCACCTTTAACTATACATCTTTTTTCAAAATCTTGTATAAATCCAACTTTTTTTACTTCCATCATAGTCTGTTTAGCTAATTCAATGTCATCTCTATGAGTTAAGTTTAAGCAGGAGGTTTTTAGTAATTCTTCTCTTGAGAGTCCAGTTAGGTGTGAATACTCTGGATTTACATTTATAAAGTTTGATTGCATATCTAAAACAGCGATGGCCTCTTTAGAAGCATTAAAAAGTGACTCAAACATAAGCTTTTGCTTTTCTAGTTTATTTTTTAGTTTTCTTTCTTTGTTGAAATAGTATAAAATTATTGATAATATTAAAAAGAAAATAGATAACATTTGTAAGAGTAAAGTATAATCCACATATTTTTTATCTTCATGAAGAGAAAATTTACAGATTAAATTATTAACATCAATCTTACTGTTTTCTAAACCAAGTGTATTGTAAATATCTATAAATCTTTGAATCCTATTTTTATCTATTGTTCCTAATTTTTGATTTTTTATATAAAGTAATTTTTTTAGAGTTCTTGCTTCATAAAGAAGAGCACCTTCTGACTTGTTTTGTGTATTGTATTTTTTTCTTATAACATCAACGCTCTCATCAACATGAGCAAAGGCATATTTCCAACCTTTCATTGTAGCTTGGAGAAATCTTTTTACAAGTTTGGGGTTATCTCTAAGCTCTTTTTTGGAGGTAAATAATATATCACTATAAGCATCAAATCCATAGTCTTTAGGATTCCAGATATTGTAAGGGATACCTTTCTTATCAAGTATGTATGTCTCATTTGAGTAGTAAAAAGATGCTATATCTGCTTTTTTATTTATCAAATCATCAGCTTTAAAGCTTGGAATTTGAATATTTACATCATTTAGTGAAATTCCATTTGATGACATCATACCAAGAATGGCTACACTGTGTAAGGCAGCTTTATCTATCATGATATTCTTGCCTTTAAAATCTTTGATAGATTTTATACCAGATGATTTAAGACTTACTAAGACATGAGGTGATGATTGGTATATGGCGTTTAGGAGAACTATATTGTTTTTTTGTAGCTCTTTGGAGAGTATGATATTTGAGTAGGCTATACCAAAAGCATGTCTGTTGTTTACTACATACTTTGCTATATCTATACCATTTTTATACTCTAAAATATCTACATCAAGACCAGCATTTTTATAAAAGCCTTTTTCCTTTGCCATATAATAACCAGCAAACTCAAACTGATGTTTCCATTGAAGTTGCACAGAAACTTTTTCTAAGGCAAATAGAGCAGTAGAGATATGCATGAAGATAAGAGTAATAAATATATTTTTTAGTAAAAATTGCAGTTAAAACCCTTTATAAAGAAAATAGTTATTTATAAGCAAGTATACATTATAATTCTTAATAATTTTATAAAGTTTAATATCTTTTGTGTCATAATCCAAATATGAATGATAAAGTATTTACTAAACCGATAAAAAAACAGTTTGAATTTGATGAAGAGGTTGCAGCAGTCTTTGATGATATGCTAAAGAGAAGTGTCCCTTTTTATAAGGAGTCTCAGGATATTACAGAATTTTTTGTGCATAAAAATCTTAGTGAAGATGGAGTTGTGTATGACTTAGGATGTTCCACTGCTTCACTGCTTTTAAACATACATAGAAGTTTAAAAGTAAAAGCAAGATTAGTTGGCTTGGATAATTCTGAGGCCATGTTAAATCAAGCTAAACGAAAATGTGAAGCTTATGGTGCAGATATAGAAGTTTTAAACGCCGATATTTTGGAGTATCCGTATGAAAACGCAGATATTTTTATAAGTAACTACACTTTACAGTTTATCCGTCCATTGGTTCGTGAAGAGCTTGTTAAGAAGATAGCAAGTTCGTTAAAAAAAGATGGAGTTTTTATCTTTAGCGAAAAGGTTATAAGTCATCATCCTAAGTTAAACAAAGATTTGATAGAGTGTTATTATGACTTTAAAAAAACGCAAGGGTATTCTGAGTATGAAATCATGCAAAAAAGAGAAGCTTTAGAAAATGTACTTGTTCCATATAGTGAAGATGAAAATATAAAGATGGCTAAAAATGCAGGTTTTTCACACTGTGAAGTTGTTTTTCGTTGGGCGAATTTTGCAACATTTATAGCTATAAAATAAATTTTACCAAACATTTGGTCTTGGTTTTGGTTTTACTTTTTCTCCAGTTATATACTCTTTAGTTGTATTTACTACTTTATCATAGCCCTGTTCTGTTTTTTCTCCGATTTTTTTATAAGTGATAATATCATCTTTTCCACAATCTTTATGATAGTATCCTTGCAGGTCATAATATTCATCACAGTCACTATAATATTTAACTGATATGCCATGTCTATTTACGCATCCAGAAAATATAATACTTATAAGTATAAAAAGGGTTATTTTAATCATAATATTTTTTAAGCAATTTATATACCTAAACCTTAAAACTTTTTTTTGTTTTACAAAATTCTGTTAAAAAGCACTCTTCGCAGAGAGGATTTTTAGCTTTGCAGATGTAGCGACCAAAAAGAACCATACCTTGATGGAGTGCATGAAGGTCATTTTTAAATTTTTTAACAAGAGTAGCTTCTGTGGCTATTGCAGTTTTATCATCACTTAGTCCAAGACGATGAGCAACACGAAAAACATGAGTATCAACAGCCATAAGGTTTGCTCCTGTATATTCTATCATGACAACATTTGCAGTTTTTTGCCCAACTCCTGCTAAAGTCTGTAGCTCTTTTTCATCTAAAGGTATCTCTCCTCCATAAACTTCTACTACTCTTTTAGCCATTTGGATAATATTTTTAGCCTTGTTATTAAAAAATGAACAACTATTGATAAAGCTTTTTACATCTTCCAAATCTGCTTTTGCTAAATCATTTGGAGTTGCATATTTTTCAAATAGTGGAGGTGTGAGAATATTTACTCTTTTGTCAGTACATTGGGCAGAGAGTGCAACGGCTATTACAAGTTCATAAGCATTTTTATATGTAAGTTCTGTTTCGGCATCACTATATTTTTCTACAAATCTTTTGTGAATTTCTACTATCTCTTTTTTAGTTGCTTTTTTCATAAAGGAAGTTTATCCAAAGTTGTTTAATATCTATTAGTATTACAATATTAAACTTTTACCAATATAACTCAAGGAATGATAATGAACAAGGTAACAAAACTTTTCACAACGCTAATGTTAGGTGCGACTATCGCTACTGCACACACTTTAGTAACTGTAAACGGATCTGCGATAACACAAAGTGATGTAGATACGGAACTAATGCAGGCTACGCAAGGAAGATTTAACCAAGTTCCTGCTGATAAACAAATGCAGTTTAGACAACAAGTGCTTCAGCAACTAATAGCTAAAGAGTTGGTATATGATAATGCTAAGAAAACTGGTGTTTTAAATAGTAAAGATTTCAAAACTGAGTATAAAAAACTTTTAGAAATAGCTAAGAAAAACATAGCTATCCAAGTTTGGCAAAAACAACAACTTGCAAAAGTAAAAGTATCTCAAAAAGAGATGAAAGATTACTACAAGAAAAACAAAGAAGAGTTTAACCAAAAAGAGAGTGTACACGCTCGTCATATTTTAGTTAAAACAGAAGCAGAAGCTAAAAAGATTATTGCAGAGTTAAAAGGTTTAAAAGGCAATGCTCTTAAAAATAAGTTTATGGAACTTGCAAAAACAAAATCAACAGGACCTAGTGGGTCAAAAGGTGGAGATTTAGGATTTTTTACAAAAGGACAAATGGTTCCTGCGTTTAATGATAAAGTATTTTCTATGAAAGTTGGAACTGTTACAGCTACTCCTGTAAAAACACAGTTTGGTTATCATGTAATCTATTTGGAAAAGAAAAATCCAGCATCTACTAGAAGCTTTAAAGAAGTTAAAAATGTTATTGAGCAGCGTCTTAAACTAGAAAAATTTAAAGTTGCAATAAAAGCTAAAATGAAACAACTTGAAAAAAGTGCTAAGATAGTAGTAAATAAAAAGAAATAAATGAAAAATACTCCACTCTCTAAAATAACTTTAGAGGGTAGAGAGTTTTTTGTCAAACGCGATGACCTCATAGACCCATATCTAGCAGGTAACAAATATCGAAAACTCTACACACTTCTAAAAACTCCAAAGTCAAAATACAAAAAGATCATCTCTTATGGTGGAACGCAATCAAACGCAATGTTAGCTATCGCTGCTATGTGCAAAGATAAAGAGTGGGAATTTACATACTACACTAAGCCCATAAGTAAAGTTATAAAAGAGCAAACTTTTGGAAACTATTATCTCTCAAAATATTTAGGTATGAAAGATATAGAGATAGATATAGAGCTTTACAGAGATTATATCGCAACACTTAGTATAAATATAGATGAAGATACTTATATAATAGACCAAGGTGGAGCAGATAAAAGTGCTAAAGATGGTTTAGAAGTCTTAGCACAAGAGATAAGAAAACAGACAAAAGATTTGGATATAAAAAGTGTTGCTACACCATCTGGAACAGGGACAACTGCACTATTTTTAGCACTTGCTCTAAAAGAGTTTACAGTTTATACTACGCCAAATGTAGGTGATAGTAGTTATCTAAGAGAGCAGATGTTAGCTTTAGCAAAGATACCAGATAACCTTATTATACTAGAGCCAAAGAAAAAATATCACTTCGCAAAACCTTATCCAGAATTTTTACAAATGTATAAAAAAACAAAAGAAGCAGGAGTAGAGTTTGATTTGCTTTATGCACCAGCTATGTGGTTAGCACTTTTAGAACAAACGGATGAGCAGGTTTTATATGTTCACAGTGGTGGAGTGAGTTCAAATGAGAGTATGTTAAGAAGATACTCTCAAAAGTTTAGTCTATAAAAGTTACAGCTTCTTTTAAATTTACTTTATCTGGTTGATAGCCATTTATTTTTGACTCTTCATCTGAGTATCCTAGAACTACACTATATAAAAGTGCTAAGTCCTCTGATACTCCTAACTCTTTAGAGATAACTCTACCAAACTCAGTTGTAGAACCTTGTGGACAAGAGTCTATGCCAAACTCTTGAGCTGCTAACATGATACTTTGCATATAAGCACCACAATCAATAAAAGCACCAGAAGCACCTTCGATGTTGGCCTTAGAAGTAAAAACAAATATAACTGTACTTGCTCCAAACCATCTAAAGTTATCTTTCCACATCTGTGTTCTAGTCTCATTGTCTTTTCTATCAACTTCCATTAGTTTGTAAAGTCCAGCTCCAGTTACTATACGGCGTTTTTTATAAGGATTTGTCCATTTTACTGGGTAGTATTGAACATCTTGGTCGTTCATGATACCCTCATCCATTTTAGCTATAACAGCATCTCCAACTTTTTTTAGTGTCTCTTCATTTGTCACTGCATAAGTAACCCACGGCTGCATATTCGCACCACTTGGCGTCATTCCTGCTGCATCTAATATTTTTTCTAGTATATCTTTTGGTATTTTTTTATCTGTATATGCTCTTTTTGAAGAACGATTTTTCAAAGCTTCTAAAACTGTTGGCATTAAAATTTCCTAATATATTTTTGAAATTATAGCAAAATAGAATCAAATATTTGCTTAGCCATAGATTTTTGTAATAATGCATCTTAGGCTATAAGTCGTATATATACAACTTTAGTTCAGTATATATGCTATAATATCTTTAATATAATATATTAAAGGTACTTAATGCTTGAATTATACACGCAAAACGAAATTATTGAGATACTTGCTAAAAAAATAGAAAATAGTAGAATTAGAAAAGATATTACTCAAAAAGAACTTGCACAAAAAGCAGGAATTACCTACGGTTCTTATAGAAACTTTCTTGATATTCAAAAAATATCTTTAAAAAACTTTCTCTCAATACTACATGTTTTAGGTCTTATGTCTGAGATTGAAGAGCTAACAAAAATAGAAAAACCAAAAACAATAGAAGAGTTAAAAAAGAGTAAAGAAGTGAAAAAACGGGTTAGAAAAGGTAAATAGAGATGGAGGTTACAGTAAAAATATTTGGAAAAAAGCTTGGTACTCTGTATGATAACGATGGGTTTATACAATTTCAATATGATGCGAAATTTATTGAGAATGGTTTTAACATTTCTCCTTATAAACTTCCATTTACAACAGAGCTTTATTCTAACATTGATAACAGATATTTTCAGACCTTAGCTGGCGTATTTTTTGATTCTCTACCTGATAAATTTGGTACAAAGGTTTTAGAAGCTTATTATGAAAGTAAAGGTGTCTCATCACATGAGTTAAGTGTCCTTCAAAAACTTATATTTTTAGGAAAAAGAGGAATGGGGGCATTGGAATATGAACCTAGTGAAAAGATTTTAGATATAGCAGATATTGCTGAACCATTAGAAATACGAGCTATGTATGATGCTTCTAAAAAAATCATTCAAGGTAAACAAACACAAGTGATAAATGAGATGTTCCTTTTTATCGATAGTGGTGCATCAGCTGGGGGAGCAAGAGCAAAAGCAGTTGTAGGTTGGGATAGAGATACCAATATTATTATAAGTGGTAGTGGAGAGTTAGCAGATAATTATGAGCATTGGTTGGTGAAATTTGATACAGAAGATGAGCATAAAAATCCTTTGGATTACACAAAGTTAGAGTATATTTATATGAATATGGCAAAAGAGTGTGGTATTGCTACTCCTCAAATGGATTTAATAAAAGATGACAAATTAACCCATTTTGCTATAAAAAGATTTGATAGAAAAGACAACAAAAAATTCCATATGCACTCTTTAGCATCTATGGTACATGTAAACTTCAATGAACAGCTTCATTACAGTTATGATGAAGCAATTAGAATGGTACGATTTATCACAAAAGATGCACAAGCAGTAGAAGAGTTTTACAAGAGAATGGTATTTAATGTAATTGGGGTCAATCAAGATGATCATGCAAAGAACACCTCCTTTTTAATGAATGAACAGGGAGAATGGAGTTTATCCACAGCATATGATATTACCTATGCGAAAGGGCAAAACTATACTAAAAACCATCAGATGAGTATTTTCGGAAAAGTAAATAATTTTACTAAAGAAGAACTTGTAGAGTTTGGTGTTAAGTTTGGTCTTAAGAAGGATAATGTACTTGAGATTATAGACACTACGGCAAAGATTGTATCAAGCTTTTCGCAAAGAGCTAAAGGGTTAGATATCCGAGAGGATTTAGTATCTTTAGTTTCACAAAGCATACAAGATAGAATAGTTAATCTAGGCATATGAATGATTATGCAAAAAAATAAATTGGAGTCTATATGATACCTATAACAAAACAAGATATTAAAGAATCTGTCGGTGCTAGCTACTATCTGAGAGGATTTGAATACTATACACGAAAAAAAGTGCTAGACTTCAGAGTTCATAAGACAGAGGGCTTAGATGAAGATGAATATATAACAATAACTTCTAAAGTTAAGGGGAGTGCTGGACGAATTTATCAGCAAGAGATAGAAATTTATCTTGATGAAGATGAGTATGAACTAGATATTGTAGTAATAGATGGTAAATGTAGTTGCCCCATCTCTTATGATTGTAAACATGTTGCAGCGGTCTGTATAGCGTACCAGCAAGAGTATTTAACAAAATATCTTCCTAATGATACACAACTTTACAAAGTAGAAAGCAAACAAATATCTTTGATAGATAAATGGCTCTTAAACATACAAACAAGTAATGCTATAAACATACCCCAATCAGCTAAAGATACTACTTTATCACAGGATTACTTTTTAACATATAAACTTTATGCAACAAACAGCTATGAAAAAAACGAACTCTCTTTTTATAAATCTAAAATCTTGAAAAATGGCTCAATAAGCAGGGGAAGTAGACTCGATACAGATAAAGTAATTCACGGTAACTCTTACAATGAATTAAAAACAGAAGTAGATTATGATATTTTAAAAATGGCAAGTAGTTTTATCCCACGAACCTACTATCATGAAAGTATGGAGCTGCTTAGTGGAACACTTGGAGCAATGCTTCTGCAAAGAGTTATCCATACGAAGCGATGTTTTACAGAGTATCATAGCAATCCAATTGTAATGTTAGATACGATTTTTGAAGCAAAATTTGAATTTAAACTTTATAATGGAGAATATAGTTTAAAATCAAACATAGAAGCAAAGGGCATGAGGGTTATAGAAACCCAGCCACCTTTTTTACTTGATAAAAATAACAATACCATCCAAGAACTAAAAATAGATTTACAAGTGTATAAACAGTTGCAAAACGCTCCAAAAATACCTAAAAAGGATATTGCTAAAGTTTATACAAGTATTGCAAAAATATTGCCAAATATAGAGTTAAAAACTCCAAAAGCAGTACAAACTCAAAAGATTAAAACAACACCTATCCCTCATTTGCATCTACAATATAGTGAAGATGCAGATGCAAAACTTTTTAACTCCTTACATGTGAAGTTCCAATACAATCAATACAGTGTTACATATATGCCAAGAGAAGAGTATGCATCATTTTTTGCACAACAAGAGAAGATAGAGATTTTTAGAGACCTTAACAAAGAAAAATCAGCAAAAGAGCAACTTGAAGCCTTTGGTTTTGTAGTTACAATACAAAATGAAACGCTTCATGTAGCACTCCAAACCAAAAAAAGACAAGAACAACTTAAACTTTGGAAACTATTTTTGGATGAGGGCATAGAGCAGTTAAAAGATGATGGTTGGGTGATAGAGATGGATGAAGAGTTCCAGCTCAAGTTTGAGCCTTCATCAGAGATAGTGGTTGAAAGTGAGGAGAGTAACAACTGGTTTAATCTCTCTTTTAACATAGAGTTTAACGGTGTCTCTCAGCCTATCGCTCCTCTTGTTGCTTCAATCATAGAAGAGTTTGACTCCTTTGACAATATGCCAGAACTTATAAACATAGAAGTAGCACCAAACCACTTTGTAGAACTTCCCACTAAACAGATAGAACCCATCATAAAAACCATTATAGAACTTTTTGATAAAAAAGATAAAGATGAAGCACTCAATATCTCCCCTTATGATGCACACCTCTTGGAGTTTATGGACGATGACATTATTTGGCGAGGCTCAAAAGATGTTTTAGCACTCTCTGCAAAACTCAAAGATTTTCAAGGGATAGAAAAGGTAGAGCCACCAGAGTGTTTGACTGCAGAACTTAGGGACTACCAATATGATGGTCTTAACTGGCTTAATTTTTTACATGAATTTGGTTTTGGAGGTATATTGGCTGACGATATGGGTTTAGGAAAAACTATACAAACACTTGCTCACATCTCACGACTCAAAGAGGAGGGCAAACTTAATAAACCCTCGCTTGTAGTTATGCCAACCTCATTGATAGCCAACTGGAAAAATGAAGCGAAGCGATTTACACCAAACTTGCAAGTCTTATCGCTTCATGGAAATGATAGAGCTCCAAGGTTTGCTAAGATTGCTGGGCATGATTTGATTTTAACAACCTATGCCCTTATTGTAAGAGACCAAGAGAAGTTTATAAAAGAGAAGTTTGCGTATATCATCTTAGATGAGGCGCAAAAGATTAAAAACCATAAAACAAAAATGGCGATTGCGCTTAAAACATTTCATAGTGAGCATAGATTGGCTTTGAGTGGTACACCTATAGAGAATCATCTTGGAGAGTTGTGGAGTATCTTTAGCTTTTTGATGCCAGGCTTTTTAGATACAAATAGTTTTTTTAGAAATTATTACCAGCTTCCAATAGAAAAAGAGCATAACTTTGGGCGACAAAATATTCTTAACAGACGCATCAAACCTTTTATGATTCGTAGAACAAAAGAGCGAGTAGCTCATGAACTTCCTGAAAAAACAGAGATAGTAAAATATACGCAGTTTGGGGATAAACAGGCAAAACTTTATGAATCTATTCGTGTGACTATGGAGAAAAAAGTTCAAGAGGCTGTAAGTGCAAAAGGCATAGGCTCTTCTCATATCACCATCTTAGATGCTCTTTTAAAACTCCGTCAAGTATGCTGTGATCCGAGTCTGCTCAAAATAAAAGAAGCACAAAAGCTAAAAGAGTCTGCAAAACTTGAACTCTTTTTAGACCTCATTGATGAACTTTTGCAAGAGGGACGAAAGATACTCGTTTTCTCTCAGTTTACCTCCATGATAAGCATCATAGAAGAAAAATTTAACACTAAAAAAATAAAATACTCTAAACTCACAGGTGCGACAAGAAAAAGAGAAGAGGCTATAGAAGAGTTTACACAGGGTAAAGCAGATATATTTCTTATATCTCTCAAGGCTGGAGGAGTTGGACT
>JALTUB010000377.1 GCA_027047745.1 Sulfurimonas sp. | reverse complement strand
GACGGTGGAGCAGGAAATGATCATATCACAGGTGGAGCAGGTAATGATACTATTGTTGGTGGAGCTGGTAAGGACAGTGTGAATTTTAGTGGAGCGAGAGAAGATTATTTTGTTACTCAAAACGATGATGGAAGTTTCAGTATTGAAGATTTACGCGATGGATCTCCTGATGGAACAGATACTGTAAGTACAGTTGAGACTTTTGTATTTTCTGATGGTAATGTTACCAATAATGATTTAATATCTTCAAATCCAGTGCTTGATACAGAAGCATCAGCACCTACACTTGATATAAATATCGGAGATGTTACAGTGACTACAACTTCAGATGTTAAAACTCCAGATGCACCAGATGCACCAAATTCTCCGGATATGACAGATGCAGTAGATAAAGGTCAAGGTACTGGAACTTGGGATGAGATTAAAGGTTCAAAAGGTGATGACACTATAAAAGCAGGTGATAATTGGGATAAAGTTGAACTTGATAAAGGTGATGACAGTCTTGATATTGGAAATGCGGCAGCTGGATGGACTAAAATAGATGCTGGTGATGGAGACAATACTATACAAGCTGGTGATGGTTGGAATGAAGTTAAAACTGGTAAAGGTGATGACAATGTTACTTTAGGCAGTGGAAGTGAAAACATTAAAACTGATAATGGTAACGATAATATCTTGGCAGGTGATTCAGGAACTGGATATAGTTATGTTGATGCTGGAAAAGGTGATGATAATGTTACGCTTGGAAAAGATTGGAATAGTGTAAAAACTGGTGATGGAGATGATAATCTTCAAGTAGCAGATGGCACTGAATATGTTGATTTAGGAAAAGGCGATGATAGTGCAACTATTGGCGATGCTGGTGCTGGTTGGTCAGAAATAAAAGCAGGTGATGGAAATGATAATGTAACTGCTGGTAATAAATTTGATAAAATAGATATGGGTAAAGGTGATGATACCTTGGTTGCTGGTAATGGTGTTCAAAATCTAAAACTTGGAGATGGTAATGATACAGCAACAGTTGGTGATGCAAATAATGTTTGGGCAGACATAGATGCAGGCAAAGGCGATGATACTGTAGTTGCTGGTAATAATTATGATAGTGTAAAACTTGGAGATGGTAATGATTCTCTCAATATCGGAGATTCAGCAGCAGGATGGACAAAAATAGATGCTGGAAAAGGTGATGACACCATGACTGTTGGAAAAGGTTTTGATGTTATCGATGGTGGTAAAGGTGATGATACTGTTGTATTTAAAGGTGATGCTAGTGAGTGGACACAAGGCGAGAGATGGGGAGATACAATAGTTACTAATAATGCAAGTGGTGAGATTACTACTCTTAAAAATGTAGAACATGTAGAGTTTGGTGGAACAGATGCACAAGCTACTAACACTACTTCGACATACTCTTATGATATAAATCTAAACTCAGGACTTACAGACACCGATGGAAGTGAAACATTAAGCAATATTACACTTGATAACTTACCAACTGGAACAAGCTTACAAGATGCTAGTGGTAATGACATAGATGCAAATAGTGATGGTAGCTATACACTTGCAACAGATACAAATGGTGATGCAACTGTTACGCTAAATAGTGCAACAGAATTGTCAAATACAGCACTCAATGATATTCAATCCTCTGTTACTTCAACTGAGAGTAATGGTGGTGAGACAACTACAACTATGACACATACAGGTTTCGATGAGAGTGCAGATGTTGGTGATACTATCAGCATGAGTGATGGAAAATCAGCAAAAGGTCAAGAAGCTCACGGCACGGATGGAAATGATACTATCGATGTAGGTGGAAAAGACTTTAAAGCCTATGGTGAAGCTGGAGATGATTCGTTTAAAGTTGATTCAAATGACTTTAATTCTGGTGGTGGCAGTAAAGCACTTATAGATGGTGGAGATGGTTTAGATGGCTTAGTTATCGGCGATGATATAAATCTTGACTTTGACAAATTGAGTGATAATATCTCAAATATAGAAAATATTGATTTAGGAGATGGTGCTCAAAATGTTACAAACTTATCTATAAATGATGTACTAGACATGACAGATACAGATAATGTACTTAAAATTGATGGTGATAGCTCAGACCACATTAGTTTAGATACAACAGATGCAAGTGGAAACAATGGAGAGTGGACATTGGGTGGCTTTAAAACTGATGCTGAAACAGGACAATCATACCAAGAAGTTACAGGGAAAGATGATGCTGGACAAGATGTTACATTAGAGATAAATACAAATGTAACTATAGATGAGAGTTAAAATTGTTTATTAGAGATAAAAATAATAGACTGATACAAATAGATAACTACAAAATCATCTCTTTACTTGGAAGGGGTGGTTTTGGTAGTGTCTATCATGTTAAAAATATCAATGATGCTAGTCAATATGCATTAAAATTACTGCATAACTCTCTAAATATCAATAGGATTAAAACACAGTTAGAAGTGTTAAAGAGTTTAAATACCTCAAAGCTATTTCTTAAAACTTACCTTTCTAAAAAAATGATGAATAAGTTTCTTTTAGTTTTTGAATATACTGATGAGTTAAACCTAGAACAACTTATTCATGTAGATGTTTTTAGTGAAAAAGAAGCTATTGGTTTTGTATCTCAACTCTTAGATTCACTTGAATTTTTACACAAAAAAAGTATTATACATGGAGATGTAAAAGCAGAAAATATACTTTTAAGAGGAAAACAATACTATCTCATAGATTATGATACTGCTAAAGTGGGAAGTGAAATAAAAACGCTTCATATACTAAAGGATGATGATTATACTGCACCTGAAATATATAGAGGAACAGAGATATATTCTTCCGATATTTATTCCCTTGGTTGTTCTTTGTATTATGTATTAACAGGGGAGCATATCTATGGTTTAAAAACCAATGATGATTTTTCAAAAAAGATGTTTGCACATTTATATGCAAAGGCTATAAGTCATAAAAATATTTCAAAAAAGATGTTATATTTGATAAAAAGAATGACAGATAAAGATTATAAAACTAGAGCTGATATTCAAGAGATAAGAGCTATATTAAAAGATGATGTTTCTGCTAAAAAAGTGCAAGATATAGAAGAAGTGAAAGATAACTTTACATCAGAATATGCTAGATATAAATATATGGCTGAAGATGGTATAGTCTATGCACAAAATATTTTTGGTCTGCTTCATGAAGAGGGCATAGGAGTAGATAAAGATAATCTAAAAGCTTTTTCATGGTATAAAATCGCAGCAAACAAAGGTCTAGCAAAAGCAGAGTTTAATCTGGCACTTTG
>JALTUB010000376.1 GCA_027047745.1 Sulfurimonas sp. | reverse complement strand
CCAATATTATAAAACCCATTATACTGCCCAAAAAGCGTATCAGTTCCAAGTGAAACAAACTCTTGTCCTGCGTCTCCAGTTTCTACATTTAAAAGTCCTGGGATTTGGTTCGTTACATTTACCTGTGGAACATATATCATTTGGAATGAGCTGTTGTCATTGATGGCATACTCTGCGTTTAACATCCATAGAGCTATACGGCTGTCCTCCATAGAGTCTTGTCCCCAGTGACGAAAATCAGTTGGGTTGATGATGTCAAGAAACTTAACTCCATCAGCTTTTCCCCATACAACTTGTTGCTTACCAAGTCTAACAGATAGGTTATCAGTGACACTAATGTCTGCATAAAACTCTCTTAACCAATCAAATTGAGAGTTGATACGAGTATCTCTATATCCATTGATAGCTGCCCAATCTTTGTTAAGGTCAAGTTCACCATGCCAGCTAAAGTTATCATTAACCTCTTGGTCAAGGTAAAGTTTTGCTTTTACCTCAGTGACTCTTTGAGAGCCTATGTTATGCCTTTTGTTGCTACCATTAGCATTTTTTTGAGGATTGTGAGTCTCACCACTATTTGTAAATACACTGTAGTTGCCTATAAGTTCACCAGAAATATCGATAGGAAATTCGTATCCATCTCCATCTGTGTCATCATCAGCCAAGATATACGAAGGCATTGCTAAGAGTGCAACAGAAGCTAGAGATAGGGCTATTTTTTTCATTTTCATCATCTTTTCCTTTATCTCTTAATCTTAGTTAGAGTTTTTTTAGTCCAAAGTGAACTTTTTAAGTGTGTATTGTATTTTGTAACTTTTTTAGGGATGTAAGCCATAGTTTCATGACCTGTTTCCATTGTTTTAGCATACCATGTAAACCAACGAAGCGCACGAGGATCTTTTTGTCCCTCTATAGCCTTCCAGTTTTTCTCTAAAATTTTAACTAATTTACCTTTTTTGTAGTATTCAGTTCTATAGTCAGAAAAGTTTTTAGTATCTACATAAGTGATACGGTAGTCATACCACCATCCAGAAAACTTAGTTGTACTTTTAACTTTATATACTTTGTTGCCTTTATATTCATCAGTTCCATCAGGAAGTTTTTTTGTTGTACTTGTTTGTTGAGCTTTTGGTATATGTAATACATGAACTCTTTTACCAAATGTTTCAACATCCATCAACTTATGTGTTTCATTCATAGGTTTACGAAGTGTTACATCACCAAATGTAAAGTCAGTTCCACCCCAAGCATCATCATAAGCTGGTTGTGCAAAACGACGAATCTTACGAAGTGCAGGTAACCATGCTAGGTACTCTTGTGAACGCTTGTCATCTTTATAGTCCGTGATAAGCATACCAGTTCCCCTCATCTGCCCTGAACGGAAAATCGCAAGGTCTTTTGCTTTTACTACTGGATCTTTAAGATAGTTATTGTTTAAGTATCTCTCAACAGTATCAGTCAACGGCTTTTCACCAACTGATTTTTTAACAAGAACGGTAATAGTTCTTCTTTTCTTCTCTATAGAGTAGTTCTTAAAAGCATAGAAATGGTTTACAAAATAAACATTTTCCATAATCTTTTCTGCATTTTTTAACTCACCTTTTGGATATGCAAGATCGACTGGAACTCCGGCAAATACTCCAGTTGTAAGAAGCGTTGAAAGTGCTCCTACAGCCATCATTTTTGTTTTAACATGTGTCATATATAACTCCTTACTTCTGCAATTTTAAATATAAGTCATAGAACTCTATTGCAAAGCTTGGTACAAGTGTAGTTTAAAAAATATTAATCTTTTCTTAATTTGTTACATATTTGTTACATTAATATAATAAATGTAACAAATATGTAATAAAATAATATAAACTAATATCTAAATAATATTTTAAATAACTATGAGTATGATTTTAACATATTATGATATAAAATAATACTATTATAAATATATATTTAAGTTATATTTAAACTAATCTATATTATACTTTCATCAAGCAATCATTCATAATATGGAAGATTTAGCTCAAAATAAAATTTAACAATATATAAAAGGAATTTAAAATGGCAACAAATAAATTAGTAGATATCGCAGAAGCACAAATGGACGCAACAGAAGCAACAGTAGTAAGTGCACTTACAGCATTAGATGGTCAAATCACTTCAGCTCGTGAAATTGGTTCAGACAAAGCAAAAGTAATCGTAAGTGGTTTTGGTGGTGAAACTAGAATGGCTGAGTTAATCGAAAAATTAGCTGGTTACATGGGTGAAGCGGCTGGTGCTGGTATGGCTGTTGGTTCAGCTCCAATGGTAATCATGGCTGGTGCAGCTAAAGGTGTTTATAAAAAAATTACTGACTAATTCATAGTTTAATTTTTTATATCTCTCAAGGCAACTTTTGCTTTGGGAACTCTTTTTTTCAAAATCATCTTTTTAACTATATTTCAAATCAAAATCACTTTACTATTTTTATATACTTTCTTTTAAGCATTTTCTTCGTATAATATAGTATAATAATAAAATTTATGACTAAATATTAATGCTAGGACTCAAAATGAAAATATTATTTACACTATTGTTGTTTACAATATCAATATATGCACAAAACCTTACACTTTCAGGAAATGTTATCTCCGATAATAAGAAAATGATAACAAGTAGTTTTATGGGCTTCGTTACTCAAGTAAAAGTTTCAGAGGGTGACTTTGTTAAAAAAGGACAGCTTCTATACTCTATTGACTCAAGAGAGATAGACTCTGCACTTTCGCAAGTTAAACTTGCTATTTCTGAAGCCCAGCTTAGTGTTCAAATGCATCAAAACAAATATGTAAATGTAAAACTAAATCTTGATAGAAACAGAAGACTACTAAAGAAAGATATGGTTTCTAAATTTGAAGTAGAAAATCTAGCCTTAGCTGCAAAAAATCTAAAAGATATGATTGAAATTTCAAAAAAACAGTTAGACCAAGCTAAAGCAAAACTTAAAGAAGTAGAGCATCAATACGAATATCTTAATGTAAAAGCTCCAAATGATGGTGTTGTAGTTAAGAAAAATATAAAAGTTGGCGAGATGGCTATGCCTGGAATGCCTGCAATCGTTCTCTCAGACCTAAGTAAGCTCAAAATTGTAGTTGAGATAGCAGAGAACAATCTTGCCTTTGTAAAATATGGAACAAAAGTTTCAGTTGAAATCCCTTCAGTTGGTTTAAAAAGCATAGGTAAAGTCTCAGCAATAATTCCAAGTTCAAACCCTATGACCCATACCTTTAAGATAAAAATATCTTTTAAGCATCCTCATGTATCTGTTTATCCTGGAATGTACGCAACTGTTAATATAGCGGTGAAATAGATGAGTGAAGAAGAAATATCAAAAATAGAAACTACTAATAGTGCGGGGGCATTAGCAAAAAACTTCTTGATAAACCCCTTGACTCTTGTTTTAGCAGTTTTTATCATATCTCTTGGAATTATAGCGCTTCAACTTATGCCAAGAGAAGAAAACCCTAAGATAGAGATTAGTGCGGGGAGTATTATAGTTCCTGCTCCTGGACTTAAACCAAAAGAGGTTTGTAAGGTTGTAACAGAGCCACTAGAAAAAAAACTTCGTGAGATTTCAGGAGTTAAACATATATACTCTGTGAGTATGCCAAATGCCTCAGTTGTAAATGTAGTATATCGTATCGGCGAAGATAGAGAAATATCAAACTTGAAACTATATGATAAGATTATGCAAAATATGGATGAAATGCCAAAAGATGTAATGAAGCCAATCATTAAGCCATTTGATATTGATATAAGTATCCCCATAGTGGATATTGCTTTTTATCAAAAAGATAACACTGTTTCATATAAAAAATATCTGGCAACAATTTATGCTATGGAACTAAGTATTAATGCTTTAGATAATGTTTCAAAAACTGGCTTAAAGGGTGAGAAAAAAGAGCAGTACAATGTAAGTGTAGATGTTAATAGGCTTGATGGTTATCATCTCTCTTTAGGGCAGGTTGTTAAAAGTATAAAAGATGTGGCTGTTAGGACACCAAATGTTAAAGCAAAAACAAAATCAAACGATTTGGTAATTATCGCACTTAAAGATGTTTTGAGTTCTGTAAAAGATGTTAAAAATATAATAGTAGCAGAGTATATGGGAAGTCCAATTTATCTAAAAGATATAGCAGATGTAAGTGATGGGGTGAATATACAAAATAAACAGAGTGCAACAATTATCACAAAAGATAGAAAAACATATAATCAAATTACCTTAACGGTAGCAAAACTAGCAGGAACAAATGCAGTTAGTGTATCTGATGAGATAAAAGAGTATTTAAAAGGGCAAAAAGCTGAACTTGAAAAACAAGGAATATCTTATAAAATAACAAGAGACTATGGGAAAAGAGCAGATGTTGCTGTTAATGATCTTATTCATCATATTGTGATTACTATTGCTATTATCTTTGTTATGTTGATTGTCTTTTTAGGTTGGAGAGAGTCTTTGATAGTTACTTTTACTATTCCTGCTATTTTAGCTATAACCTTGTTTGTTGCATATATTAGTGGACAAACTATCAACAGAATTACACTTTTTGCTTTCTTACTATCTCTTGGTTTGCTGGTTGATGCTGGTATTATTGTTATTGAAAATATTCATAGACATCTTCATGATGATAAGATAAAACATGATTCTATGGATATTTTACTTATAAAAGCAACAGATGAAACAGGTGGACCGACAAATGTTGCAACACTAGCTATTGTACTAACTATCGTACCTATGATATTTGTTGGAGGAATGATGGGAAGTTTTATGAAACCTATCCCCTTAAATGTTCCTGTTGCACTTATAGCTTCACTTGTTGTCGCTTATATATTTGTTCCATATTTAAGTAAAAAATTATTGAAGATGGAGAAATAATCATGAGCGATATTCAAACAAGTAAATTTGAAAATTTTATATACAATATTTTAAATAGTCCATCTAAAAAACTTTTGGTTGTTGCAGTTGTTATGCTATCTTTGGTTGGTTCTATCATGATGATACCATACGAGGCAGTTTTAGTGAAAATGCTTCCAAGTAAGAGTGCAGATACTTTTAGTGTTTACATAGATACACTTAAAGGAAGTTCTGTTGAACAGACAAAAAAAGTCTCAGAGTGTGTTACAAATATACTAAGTAAAGAAAAAGATGTTACAGATATGGAAACTTACTTAGGCGAGGGTGCACCTCTTGATTATGCTGGACTTGTTAAAGGTAGTGCTTTAAAAAAAGGTCAACAATTTGCCGAGATAGTTGTAAATCTAACAAATAAACATAAGAGAAAAGAGAAGTCATTTGATATAGTGCATAGACTTAGACCCATCATTCAAGAGAGCTGTCAAGATATGAGTAAACCTACAACAATTAAATTTATAGAGATGCCATCAGGTCCTCCAATGCTTGCCCCTGTTGTTGTTGAGGTATATGGAGATAATAGTGATGAGATAAATGATATATCAAAGCAGGTTGCAACTGTGCTTGCCATTACTGATGGTTTAGTAGATATAGACATCATGGCAAATCGTACTCATGATGAGTATAAATTAAAACTAAATACAGATAAGATAACAAAAAGTGGACTAAGTGTTGAGCAAATCAATAAAATTTTATATCTAGCTTTAGAAGGCTCAGATGTAGCAGTTAAGAGTACACAACATGCAAACCAACAGATACCTATCTTTGTAAGACTTAATGATAAATCCCGTAGCTTAGATAGTAATACATTGGAAAACTTACAGATAAAACTTAGTTCTTTAAAACTAATGAACAAGCAAGGACTGATGATTCCTTTAACTGAAGTTGTAAGCATAGAAAAATCAGAATCTAATCCTATGATATATCATAAAGATTTAAAAACCATGGTAAATGTAACTGCCAATACTGATATGGTTAGTCAAGTATATCCACTACTAGACGCAAGACAAACTATGATAGAACTCTTTAGCACTCAGTATGATGTTGAGGAACAATTAGGTCTTAGCACTTATATGTTTGATTTGAAATTAACAAACAAACTCACAGGAGATAAGTTTCTTGTAAGATGGGATGGAGAGATGAAAGTAACACTTGATACTTTTAGAGACTTGGGTAGTGCATTTATAGCTGCTCTTGTGCTTATCTTCATCGTATTTGTTATTTACTATAAATCATTTGCCATTAGTGGGATTATCTTAGGTGGAAGTTTTTTATCTATCATTGGTGTAATAGTTGGGCATTGGGTTGCTGATATATTTACCACTGAGACATTCTTTTTAACTGCAACATCGCTTATCGGTTTTATTGCTCTTATGGGGATTAGTTCAAGGAACTCTCTGCTGATGGTTGATTTTGCTCAGGGTCTTATAAAAAGTGGTATAGAGAAAAGAAGAGCAGTTGCAAAGGCGAGTGCTACTCGTGCTAAGCCTATTATGCTAACAGCTATAGCTATCATCCTAGGTTCTGCACTTCTTACAACTGACCCTGTATTTGGTGGTTTAGGTGTTGCTCTTATATCTGGAACTATTGCAGCCGTGATTGTCTCTTTGATTTTTATACCTGTTTTGATGGACAGTACAAAATCTATCTAAAAAACAGTCTCTGTTTTTAAAGTGAATAAATTCTTTTAAATAGTATAACTGCTATAAGTGTAGCAGTTATGCTTAATGTTACATTTAAAAAAATATTCACGCCTACTTTAAAAAATTCATCATTTTGAAGCATGTTTACATTTTCTAAAGAGAAGGTAGAAAATGTAGTTAAAGCACCTAAAAAACCTGTGATAACAAAAGCTTTATACTCAGGTTGAACAGTTTGTGCAAAAAACATAGCTGCAAAACCGATAATAAAACTACCAATGACATTAACACTTAAAGTACCAATAGGAAAAAAACTGCTTGAGAGTTTTTGAATATTTGCTGCTATAAGAAATCGAGAAATAGCACCAAAAAAACCACCAGCACCAATATAAAAAAGTAAAGTTAAATTCATTATTTGTGCTTATATTTTATAACTTGTGTATCGCTCATGGTAATGAGTCCTTCGTCCACAATCTCGTCTAAACAATCAATAAAGTCAACTATTTTTTCTTCATTGTCAATAATTTCTACAATAAGTGGCAGAACTTGAGCGATTGACCAGACATTAAAACTTCTTAACTCTGCAAATGCACCAATTCCAGCAACACCTTTAAAAACGCTTGCACCAGCAAGACCTTCTTCTTTTACTTTTTTTAAGATTTCTTCCCAAAGAGGTTTGCCTTGATGCTTATCCATTGTGTCTATATAGATTCTGAGTACTTTCTTCTTTCCTAGATATTTATGCATATGAATATTCCTTATATGTTTTTTGCCAACTCATCATCATAAACCTTTTGCATTTTAATTCTTAAGTTACTTAACCATTTTTTATCTCTTTTATCTGCTATAAAAGAGTCCATATATACAACTGTAATATTTTTTGGCATATAGTAAAATCGTTTAATATCATAGCATCCTATAGTATCAACAAGAACTATAGGTTGCACTCTAAGTTCATATTTATCAGCTATAACTTTCGCACCAGATTTAAACGGTAACATTCTTCCCGTTTTAGAGCGAGTGCCTTCTGGAAACATAGTTATAACTCTTTTTTTACCAAGTCTATCTTTTGCAGCATGAAGAAGTTTTACAAGTGATGTCTTGCTCTCTCTCTCAACTTCAATATCTTCTGGAAGACTCATAGCAAGACCAAAAAATGGAACATCAAAAAGTGCTTTTTTTGCAACCCAAGCCAAATCAAGATGTGTGCTTGTCTCCATAACTCCAATATCTAAATCACTCTGATGGTTGATTAAAAACATCTGAGCATTGTTATCAGGATTACCTTTTATAGTAGTACGAAAAAAGATAGTTAGTCTAATGAACCAAGCAGATGTTTTTCTAGCATAAGGTCTTGGTATTATAAAATAAAAGACAATAGAAAAAGTAAGTCCTATAAAGATTATTGTGGTTGCAATAAACCAATTAATATGAGCAAATATCTTCATTTTTAACCCAACCTATTTTGTCATTTTTTAATTTTACTTTTACATAGCCCTTAACACTACCCTCTTTTTGTAGTTTATACTTATTTGGAGTTGTTTCAAATA
This sequence comes from Sulfurimonas sp., assembly GCA_027047745.1. Classification (GTDB taxonomy): domain Bacteria; phylum Campylobacterota; class Campylobacteria; order Campylobacterales; family Sulfurimonadaceae; genus Sulfurimonas. The sequence goes on along the minus strand of JALTUB010000376.1, from coordinate 20,116 downwards.
TAGTGCCATTATCTACTGGAAGTAGATGAATTTGAGAGCCTTTTTTTATACAAATATCTTTTTGTGGAACCCAAGTATAGGCTATATAAGCGATAGGAAGCAGTATGAAAATTAGATATATATACTTTTTTCTCCAAAGAATAAACAAAAATGCAATAAATGATATTGCAGCAGCAATTTCTATTTTTAGAAGTTGATGAGATTGATCTATTGGTTTTAAATCACTCTGTGTTACAACACTATCATCTACAACAACGATGGGTATATGTATCATTTCAAACTTATTTTTGGATAAGTTAAAGTAAGAGAAAGAGAACTCTTTTATCGCTTTGTCAAGTACAACATAGTAAGTGATTTTTGATTCATCATAAGATTCAGATACTGATTCTACACCTTGTTTATTGATATTTTCAAAATGCATTGCCTTGATGTTTGAGTTTATGGCAGATAGAACAAAGATAGCGATATTGTGTGTTCTATCGTAGTCTGTGGTTTTATACTCCACTAACTCCATATAGTTTGCAATAACATTTGAAAAGTTTTTCTTGGGGTTTAGCGTGATAACATCTAAAGGAGAACCCTTTAGTATAGAAGAGTCATAATCTTCAGTCCCAATCAATGAGGCATTAATATCAGGTAGTTTTGCATATTTGCTAGTTACTAAAAAATGAAATGTATCATAAAAATATTTTCCCTTAGAATCACGCAAAGGAAAATCATCTAATATTTTAATACCATTACTATTTGATAATTCATATTTTACATCTGGAAAATCACTAACTGTAGATATTGATTTGATAGTAAAAGAGGATATTTGACCCTTTATAACTCTTGGTGGAACTTCATCATAGCTAAGATATATAACCTTCTCAGCAAATAAGGAAAGAGTCAATAAAAGAGTTAATAAAAGGTATCTCATAGTTATTTAAAAAAGCCTTTTAGCATTTTTATACCATCATCAGAACCAAGTAGCACTTCCATAGCTCTTTCAGGGTGAGGCATAAGTCCAAATACATTTTTTTCTTTGTTACAAACACCAGCAATAGAATCAACACTTCCATTTGGATTTTTAATATTTCCCTCTTCATCTGTGTAGGTAAGTAAAACTTGATTGTTGTCATATAGCTCTTTAAGAGTATCTTTATTAACGAAATAGTTGCCATCATGATGAGCGATAGGGATATTTACTACATCACCATTGTTAAGCTCTTCTAAAAAGACATTATCATTGTTCGCAACTTTAAGATGGTGATGTTTTGAAATAAAATGAAGACCATCATTTCGTTTAAGTACACCAGGAAGAAGCCCAGTTTCTGTTAAAACTTGAAAACCATTACAGATGCCTAAAACTTTTCCACCACTGTTTGCATAAGTGCTAACAGCCTTCATGATAGGAGAAAATTTTGCAATAGCACCACTTCTTAGATAATCACCATAAGAGAAACCACCAGCCACTACTAATAAGTCTGTATCTGATGGGATATTTTCATCTTTGTGCCATACTATCTCAGTTGTAGCACCTAGCTCTTCAAAAGCGTGTTGAGTGTCATGCTCACAGTTTGTTCCAGGAAATTGGAGAATAGAAACTTTCATTATACCAACTCTATCTCGTAATCTTCTATAACAGTATTTGCAAGAAGTTCTTCACACATTTTAGTAACATCGCTCATGGCTTTTGTTTTATCTTCTGTGTCTAATTGTAAAACAACTTGCTTTCCAATACGAACATCATTAACTCCAGAAAAATCAAGTGAGTCTAAAGCATGGTGAACTGCTTTACCTTGAGAATCTAAAACACCTGCTTTAAGAGATATATTTACTATTGCTTTCATTGATTATTTTCCTAAAATTCTATTTAACACTTGTTCATAAGCGACTGTAAGCCCACCAAGACCTTGACGAAATCTATCTTTATCCATCTTTTCGCCACTCTCTACATCCCAAAAACGACAATTATCAGGGGATATTTCATCAACTAAGATGATATTTCCATCTTTGTCTTTTCCAAACTCTAGTTTAAAGTCCACAAGGTTTAAACCTTTGTCTGCAAAATAAGGTAAAAGTATATCATTTATCTCTCTTGCCATTCTTCTAAGTTTATCAAGCTCATCTTGATAATCAACAAGCCCTAGTATTAGTGCATGTTGGTCATTTAGTTTTGGATCACCTAGCTCATCATTTTTATAATCAAACTCTACAAGTGTAAAAGGTAGTTTAGTTCCATCTTCTATGCCAAGGTTACGAGTTAAGCTTCCCGTTGCGATATTTCTTACGATAACTTCTATCAAAATAACATCAACTTTTGTGTGAAGCATATGGTTATCATCCATCATTTTCACAAAATGAGTTGGGATGCCATGACTTTCTAAAAGTTTAAAAAGTTCAGTCGAAATCTTGTTGTTTAAAGCACCTTTTCCAGCTTCACTTGATTTTTTCTCACCATTAAACGCAGTCAAATCATCTTTAAACTCTGAAATAACCAAGTTTTCATCATCTGTTAAAAACAGTCTTTTTGCTTTTCCCTCGTAAAGTAACTCTCTTTTTTCCATTAAGGTTTATCCTTTTATGATTATTAAAGCTTTTATAACATCAACAGCTTCTTTTAGCTGTATATCATTGTCTAGCATTTCTGGCGTAATTATATCTTTTTTTGCTTTTTTATCAGCTTTTTTATCACTCTTTTTGCCATCAACTTTTGCAAGTTCCTTTTTAAGATGCTCTTTTAAGTCTGCTTCTTTGATTTCAAACTCATTTTTATGCGTTTTTATTTCACCTGGAGCGACTACTATATCTGGTTTTACACCAACTGCTTGGATAGTTCTGCCACTTGGAAGATAATATCTTGCAATAGTTAGTTTTATAGCCTCTTTTTTTGTGATTGGAAGAACAACTTGTACACTTCCTTTTCCAAAAGTATTTTCTCCGATAAGTACAGCTCTTTTATCATCCTGTAAAGCACCACTTACAATCTCAGAAGCACTGGCACTTCCAGCATTTACTAAAACTACCATAGGTACTTTTGTGAGAGTTGTTGATGAAGATGCAAAGTAAGTTTTGTCATCTCTTTTATATCTTCCTTTTTGAGAAACAATTGTTCCCTTGTCTACAAAAAGATTAACTAAACCAACAGCTTGGTCTAAAAGCCCACCAGGGTTGTTTCGTAAGTCAAGAATGATACCTTTTGTAGTAGCTTTATTTGATTTGATTACTTTAGTTACACCTTTAACAACTTTTTGATCGAAACTTGTAACTCTAATATATAAAATATCTTTTCCTATTCTTTTAGAATAAACAGACTTGATTGTTATAACTCCACGAACAATATGAAATTTAAGTGGTTTTATTTCGCCTTTTCGCACTATTGTAACATCAATAGGCGTACCAACTTTTCCTCTCATGAGTGAAACGGCTTCATTTATTGTCATGCCGATTGTTGATTTTTTATCTATTTTGAGGATAATATCACCTGCTTTTAAACCTGCTTTGTCTGCTGGAGTGCCTTCTATAGGAGATATAACAGTTAAAGCACCATCTTTCATACCAACAGTGATACCAAGTCCACCAAATTCACCCTTTGTTTGAACTTGAAGATTTTTATAATCTTTTTCTTTCATATAGTCTGAGTGCGCATCAAGATTTTTCATCATCCCATCAAGTGCTTTATCTATAAGTTCCTCAACTGTTATCTTATCAACATCATACTTCTCAACAATGTCGAGTACCTTTGTGAATTTTGCATAAGACTCTAGTCTTGTCTTTTGTGAAGACTTTACACTAGCTTCACCAAAAAGGTTTGAAGATAGAAGAAGTGTTAAGGCAACAGTTGCAGATGCAAAACCAAGTGTTATAAATTTTTTATTTTTCATACGGAGTCCAATAATTAGATTTAGAAAAATATTATACCTTTTGTTATTAAACACTTATAGACTTATTGTATAATGTCATTATGAAAAATATTATATTGATTGGCTTTATGGGTGTTGGTAAGGGTAGTGTAGCTAGAGAAGTGGCAAAAAACTCTAGTTATATGACTATAGATACAGATGATTTGATCGAAAGTATGGAAAATAAAAAAGTTAAAGAAATCTTTGGGGATGATAGTGAAGAGTATTTTAGAGCTTTGGAAAAAAAAGTATCTCTTTGGTTAGAGGGTAGCGTTAAAAATACACTTATCTCAACGGGTGGAGGCTTTTATAAGCAAAAAAATCTTAAAAAGATAGGGCTTGTAGTTTTGCTTGACTCTCCATTTGATGAGATTATCAAAAGAATTAAAAAACATCCAAACGCAGAGAAAAAGCTTAAAAAACGACCACTTTTAAGCGACTTAAAGGCTGCAAAAAAACTTTATGACCTAAGAAGACCAGAGTATTTAAAACTTTCTGATATAGTTATAGATGTAACAAAAAAAAGTGCAAGTGATTGTTCTAAAGAATTATTAAAAAAGGTAAAAAAACATGCGTAAAATATTTGTATATGGACTTCTTCTTTTAGCGACTTCGCTTTTTGCAGGGGGAATCAACTGGGCGAAAGATTATAACTCTGCGATAGAGACAGCAAAAAAAGAGCATAAACCTGTAATGTTTGTTATATCAAGACATACTTGTAAATATTGTATTATCTTGGAAAATACAACATTTTCTGATGATAGAGTGATAAAAGCTCTAAACAAAGATTTTATTTCGGTTATCTCTTACACAGATGATAGAGATTATATACCTGCTGGAATGTATCAAGGAAGTACACCTTCAACTTGGTTTTTATACTCAGATGGTGAACCTATGTATAGTGCTGTAGTTGGTGCTATAGGGACTCAAAACTTTTTAGGTGACATAAAAACTGTAAAAGCAAAGTTTGATAGAACAAGTAATGGGAATAAAAAATGATATTTACAAATACAAATGAGTCTAAATTTTCTTCTGAATTTGATGAGTTGTTAAGCCGTGGTAAGATGGATATGGAACATGTTGGAAATATCGTGGGTGGTATTATCCAAGAGATTAAAACTGATAAAAATGAAGCTTTGAAAAAGCATATATCTAAGTTTGATAACTGGACACCAAGTAGTGATGAAGATTTGAAAATCTCTACAGAATCTATGGCTCTAGCTTATAAAAAGATAGATGTTAAGCTTAGATATGCTCTTCACTTAGCATACGATAGAATCAAAACTTATCATCAAAAACAGAAACCAAAATCGTGGTTTGACACAGAAGAGAATGGAACGATACTTGGTCAAAAAGTAACTCCTGTTGATAGTGCAGGGCTTTATATCCCTGGTGGAAAAGCTGCTTATCCATCTTCTCTTCTTATGAATGTTATTCCTGCACAAGTAGCAGGAGTTCCTAACATCATCGTCTGTACACCAACACCAGACAATGAACCAAATGAGCTTTTACTAGCAGCTTGTCATCTTTGTGGAGTGAGTGAAGTTTATAAGGTTGGAGGAGCTAGTGCCATAGCTGCTATGGCTTATGGAACGCAAAGTATACCAAAAGTAGATGTTATCACAGGGCCGGGAAATATCTTTGTAGCAACAGCTAAAAAGATGGTTTTTGGTGAAGTAAATATCGACATGATAGCAGGACCAAGTGAAATAGGTATCTTAGCTGATGATAGTGCAAATGCAAATCATATAGCCATAGACTTACTCTCTCAAGCAGAGCATGATGAGATGGCAAGTTCTATACTTATCACTCCTTCACAAAAACTTGCAGATGAGGTTAAAATAGAGATAGAAAACTGGCTAGTTAAACTTCCTCGTCAAGAGATAGCAAGAAAATCGATAGAAGAGAGAGCAGCTATCATCATCACAAAAGATATGGATGAAGCAGTTGATTTGATGAATGAGATTGCCCCTGAGCATTTAGAAGTTGCAACAACTTCACCTTTTGAGCTTTTAGCATCTATAAAACATGCAGGAGCGATATTTTTAGGACATAACACACCTGAAGCCATAGGCGACTATGTAGCAGGACCAAATCATACTCTCCCAACAGGAGGAACTGCAAAGTTCTACTCTCCTCTTGGAGTTGAAAATTTTATGAAAAAGAGTTCTATCATCTCTTTTAGTTCTAAAGGAATCAATGAAATCGGAGAAGAGTGTGCCATGATAGCAAATACTGAAGGACTGACTGCTCATGAGCAATCTGTAAGAGTTAGATTAGATTAACTTTAAACATTGTCCTACTGGTTACACCTCTTCCGAGGTCTAACCTTCAAACTTCGCTTTCATTGTAGGGTTTCCTCGTGTTAGTTTTTTTATAGTTAAATCTTCTGCTTTATTATTTGCTAAACGCAAGTTATTTTCTGATGATAACAGAGCATCTTTTGTTTTTTGCAAATGCATTATTGTTTTATCAATTTCATCAATAGCTGTTTTAAATTTTCGACTTGCTAAATCATAATTTTTAGCAAATCCATTTTTAAATGCATTGATTTTTTCTTCAAAATTAGTGATGTCTACATTTTGATTTCTCATTAAATTTAATTCTCTTTTGTATTCCATAGAGTTCATTGCTGCATTTCTAAGTAATGTAATAACAGTAATAAAAAATTGAGGTCGCACTACATACATCTTTTCAAATTTATGGGAAACATCAACGATACCTGTATTGTAAAATTCATTCTCTGACTCTAAGAGAGAGACCAATACTGCATACTCGCAACTCTTATCTTTACGATCCTTGTCTAGTTTTGTAAAAAAATCTTCATTTCTCTTTTTAGTTGCAGTCTCATCATTCTCATTCTTCATTTCAAACATTATTGAAATTATCTCATTCCCATCCTCATCCATTTCTTTGTAGATATAATCACCTTTGCTACCTCCTTTTGAATCATTGTCTTTTTCAAAATAAGCATTTTGAAAGGCAGTTGCTCTTAACCTATTGAATTCAACCTCACAATGCTGTTCCAAAGTTTCACCAACCATTTTTGTTGAAAGTTTCTGTTTAAAATCTTTCAATCTATCGATTTCATCATCCTTCATTCTTATAGTCTGATCTTTAGCTATAAGTTTTTGAGCAAATTGTTCATTTATTGATTTTTTAAGTAACTCTTTTTCTGTTTCTTTCAGTCTCAAATCATTTATGAGGTCATCTCGTTCTTTTTCTATTTTTTTTGTAACCTCAGAAATTTCAAGCTTACTTTCTGTTTGTGCATTTACAAGCTTAGAATTCATTTCTAAAATTTTTGTATCTTTTTCTGCTAACTCTAGTTGTAAAGTATTTTGAACCTTAGCTTTTGCTAGTTGAATTGCACTCTCTTTTTCACTCTCTCTTATTGCTAAATCATAAATAAGTTTATCTCGTTCTTTTTCTATCTTTTCAACAGCTTGTGAAACTTCTAGTCTTATCTCAGTTTTTACATTATCAATTTTAGATTTCATCTTTACAATTTCTGTCTCTTTTTCTGCCAGTTCTTCTTGTAGGGTATTTTGAATTTTAGCCTCTGCAAGCTTAACAGCACTATCTTTTTCTTTTTGGGCAAGAGCTAATCTATTTGCTAATTCTTCTTTAAATTGATGGTCGCGTACTTGCTTGAGCATATCAGCATAGCCAGACTCATCTATCTTAAAAGCTTTTTTACAATTTGGACAAATAATTTCATTCATGTTTTTACCCCTTTATATATTCTTGAAAATCTTATGTTTTGTTAGTATTTTAAATTATAACAGTAAATCATCAATATCATCTTGAAATACATAATCTCTATGATATTTTAAATACTTTTCTCTCTCTTCTGGATAAATTCTCATTTTATTTTTTGCATTTGGATTAATACTCAATTTTTCCCATGTGTAAGGAGTTAATTGTGTTCCACATATAAGTTCACCATTATCTAAAAATGTTATATATCCTTGATCAAAAAGCTTGTCATAGGTTGGGGATAAGGCTAATCCATTTAAGAAATCATTAGCTTCTTTCTGATTATCTTCACTCATGCATATAGCATATGGTTTTATATGACTTGCGATTAACAATCTTTCATCAGATATTTTCGTAAATGGACATTGTGGCATATGGTCAATGACTTGTTTCCTATATTTTTGAGCACTATCTCGTGATGCAGATTTTTTAGAAATTTCTTTTTTAACTTTTACTGTTTTTATTTCTTCTGAAAGTTTTGGATGCACTATAGACCTGAACTGGTAATCGAGTAAAATTCTAAAATAAAAAATTATATTTTCTTTGTTTTTATCTACCGGGGATAATTTCAATATAGACAAATAGCTAATATTAGGTAAAATAAGTTTTCTCCAAGTATCCCAAATCTCTTCATTAGAACGAATGTATACTCTGCTCTGTTTTTCATCATCTATAAAATCTGAAACATCATAAATTGAAAATTTTACTAAATTATCTGTTAGTGCATTGACTTTTTCAAGGTGCTTATCAAAGTCTTTTGAAATATCATTATGATAAACTTGTTCTTGCTTTTGATACTCAATTTTTGCATCAGACAGATATTTTTTTAGATTGTTTTTACTAAAAAAACAGTTTTCTTGAATGATAGGAAAAACTCTTTTTCCATTCTTTTTGGTATTACCCCAATCATTGTAATTAAAAAAATCAATTAATCTTTGACCATTGGAACCTAAATAGCTACCGACATATTTTCGAGCTTCACCATTACCTTTGTATAAAGATAATTTATTTTGTCGAAATATGAAACTATCTTCTGCCCGCAGATTTTGAATTGAATCAATTATATAGTATTCTGTATTATTATCAATTTTTATCTTTTGTAACTCACTCATTTATTACTCTCCAAACTTACTAATATCCATCTGTTTTAAAATTGCTATTAAAACATCCACAACAATACTATTACCTGTTTGCCTATACATTTGAGTATCACTAACAACTTGTTTAAAACCATCTCCAAAACCCATCAATCTTAAACATTCAGTTGGCGTTAGTTTTCTAATCCTACCTTTGTTATGAGTAACATAATTATCAACTCCAGCTCTGTGCATTTTATGCATCGATTGAAGCAGAGGTCTTGCTACTTTTAAGTCTGTTTCAGTTGAAGTTTTAAATTTTTTTGTTCCACCAGCCAATACATAAGTTTTTATTTTTTCTGAAAGATAATATTTTTCTTCTACTTCTTTGATGTCAAAAACAAATTCATTAAATTCTTGTTTACTTTTTTGTTCATATATAAAATCACCATGCCAATTAAATTGTTGATTTGCTTTTTGACAAAGAGCTATATCTCCATTAATTTGTGTGTATCTTTTTTTTCTATTTTTTGAACTTGTTACAAATTTTACACCTTTTTCTTTGAGATAATACTTACTATCTATATAATCTTCTAAAAAATCTTGCATAGTGTGTTGTAATTCTATTGGTTCAGGAAAATCAAAATCTATTGAATGGTCTAAAAAACCGACAACAAATATCCTTTCTCTATGTTGTGCCATACCGTAGTTTTTTGCATTTATAATTTTATGTGAATATTTATAGCCAAGCTCATCAAATGTCGCAAGAATTGTTTCAAAGGTATTACCCTTGTCGTGATTTGTAAGTCCTTTAACATTTTCATAGATAAAAACTTTTGGTTGACTCTCTTTAACTACTCTCGCAAATTCATAAAATAGTGTTCCTCTTGTATCGGCAAATCCTTTTCTTTTCCCAATCATAGAGAAAGATTGGCAAGGACTTCCACCAACAAGTAAGTCAATCTTGTTTTTATATTTGTTACCATCAATGTTAATAACATCACTATACCAATTTTCTTCTGCTATATTATAGTTTGCAAAATAGCTTTGTTTTACAAACTTATCATTATCACTTGCAAAAATTATTTTAGTAGCTAGTTTTAATCTTTTTAAAGCAAATTCAACTGCTCCTATCCCTGAAAACATCGTTGCAAGTCTTATCTTTGCATTTGGATTAGATAATTTTTTTTTATTCCACATAGTCTTTGAAAAATCTAATTTTTGCTCTATATTCAAGTGAAGGTAATTTGAATTTATTTTTAAAACTGTATTTGTTTGTTCATTGGGAAGTTGCTTGAATTCTAAATCTCTATTTATTATATTATTATGTAGCATTTTAGCAACCTTTTATCGTGTCTGATTTTGTATTATACGAGTTATATAATCTAAGTATAAAAAAATTGGCAAATTGACATATAATTTTACTTTAGTAATAATACTTCTAATGTGAGTCTAAAATAAATATTAATCTATCTCCAAACAGTCACTAATAGAGTAGAGACCTGCTTCTTTATCTGATAACCAGTTTGCAGCTCTAAGAGCACCTTTGCTGAATGTACTTCTTGATGTTGCTGTGTGGTTTAGTTCTATAAACTCACCATCATTGTAAAAACCAACTGTGTGGCGACCTACTATATCTCCTCCACGAAGAGCCATTACAGATATTTCATCTTCTGTTCTCTCCCCGATGTTGCCATCTCTTCCACTTACACGAACCTTGTTTATATCAAGTCCTCTTCCACTAGCAGCAGATTCACTAAGTGTTAGGGCTGTTCCACTTGGAGCATCTTTTTTATGACGATGGTGCATTTCAACTATCTCTATGTCAAAACCATCAAGTGCAGCAGATGCTTGATAAACAAGTTTGTTAAGAAGTGCTACTCCTAAAGACATATTTGTCGCATATAAAACAGGCATAATTTCACTTGCTTGTTTTAGCAGATTTATCTGGTGAGGGCTTAACCCTGTTGTTCCAATAACTAATGGTTTTGGAGTTTTGATAGCTTCTTCAAGTAGCGTTTCACATGCCTCTGGAAGTGAAAAATCTATCACTATATCACAGCCATTTAAAAATGAGTGCATATCTGATGTTACTAAAACAGAAGGGTCTATGGAAAAATCTAAACTACTTCTAACAAATACTGTACTAAGACTCATATCTTTTTCATCTTTTATATTTTCTAAAAGAAGTTTACCAACTCGACCACTTGCTCCAAATACACCTATTTTTATCATGATATTTCCTCTATCTCTTTATGTTTTGCAATCATACCAAATAATTATTGTTGTTTACCTTGAAGTTCCAACAACTTTTTGATGATATTTTTCATTAGCTTTTTATACAGTTTTGGATTTTCTTCCAAGAAATTTTGAAAATCTACTTTAGAGATAGTCAATACTTTTAAATCCTCTGTAGCCTTTATTGAAGCTGGACGCTTGATATTTCCCATGATGGCTACATCACCAAAATAATCTTTATCATCAAGTGTACGGATTTGTTTGCCATCAACCTCTACAGAAACTTTTCCTCTCATAAGAACAAAGAGTGTATCTCCTACACCTCCTTGTTTTATGACATATTTATCTTTTGAGAAGTTTTTTATGATAGTAGATTTTGCTAATAGTTTTAGGTCATAGTATCTTATATCTTTAAATATAGGAATATAACTTAGATACATCATCCTCTCATAAATTGTTGTTGCAGCCTCATGATTTTGAATCTTTAAAGCAACTTCATTGATAACAGGATTTGGGTGAAGTATAAATCTGTCGAGATTTACTTTTTCTAAGGTGTTGTAGTATTTTATGCTTGTGCAAAGCAGAGCTGCTGTTGCAATTTCTATGGATTTGTCTTTTATAAGTTCTGGAATTATAAAACGATTTGTTTGTTCACTTAAAGTGTTGTCTTTAGGAAAGAAGTCATCTCTTATCACAAGAAGTTTATCAGATATTTCATCTGACATAAATGAAAGTGTCTCTTTTGTAAACTTAAAATCGTCAGGTACTTGGTTCTCTTTGGCTAAGTCTAGTAGGAACTTTAGAGTGTCTTTGTTATCTTTATAAATAACAAAAAGAAGAGAGAAAAGATTTCTTACTACAAGTCTAAATTGACTTTTTATGATGTATCTTAGAAAAACGACTTCTCTTGTTTTATCATCAAAAATAGAGTTTTTTGTTTTTAAGAGTAGGTGTAATTTATCTAGGAGTTGTAAAATATCGCTATTTACATCTTCTTCAGTATTTAGGATTGTACTCATGATCTCTTTATGACGCTTATCACTGATGTTAAATTGCTGTTGGAGTGATTTTATATAGTCTATATCAAGTTCGGAATGAGAATTTAATGCCTTTAAAATCATACTTTTATAGCTGTCTTGTTGGTATTTAGTTTCGGTTGATTTTTGTTTTGTGTCATCAAATAGTTCATCATTTTGTAGTTTGATATTTCTTATAACTTCAAAATGATCTTTTTTTGATATGCCCAGTTGCTCTCGTAGCTTTTCTAAACTAACTATACTGCCTTCATCTAAGATACCATCACGAAGAAGCTCTTCAATATTTTCTTTATAGCTTTTTAGTATATCTCTTTTGTTTTTTGTTTCATTGATATAACGGTAATATATCTCTTTTAAATCACTTGAAATATCTTTGTATTGTTCCCATTTTTTTATGATTTTTAAGGCAAATCTCTCTTGGATTAAGTCTATCTCTTGTCTAAAAAACTCTTTGTATAAAAGTATAGAAGATATAGAGACTATGAAAAAATAGAGAATAGAGTAAAGAAATGGATACTGGCTATAAGATGGCGCACCAGCAAAAATATAAAAAGTGTTAAATGCAACAAATGAAGCCACAACTTTCATCTTATGTCTTAGGGCAGGGTAGTCCGTGTTTTTTAGTATCTGATACCTCCACATATAGCTCTCAATAGCCCAAAAAAAACCAAAACTTAAAAGTGCAAAAATTATAAGTGTTAGTGGAGCTGCTACAAATACTGGTATAAATGGAGCAAAGAAAAAGCCTGGAGAATTACTTGATAGGTGTATGCTTGTCCAGTCTCCACTAAAATAGTAAGAAAAACTTCCTGATTCTAAGTAAAAGTATAGATAAAATCCTAAAATCAGTCCACTAAAAGAGTAAAAAACAAAACTTTTTTCAAAGCTCATGTTTTCTTTCCAGTAGTTGCTCTCCATATCAATATCTGGACAATTTTTTTTACATGCAGTACATGTTGAACAAGCAGAGTTTCGCATATAGTTTTTTGCGTTTGAGAGACAATATATCCTCTCAACCACTCCAACAGGACAATAGTAATTGCACCAACTTTTTCCAGTATATATTAGATTTGTTATAAAAGCAGAAACAAATATAAGAACCAAATAAAGTACCAGATAAAATGAGTTAAAATTTAGTGTTGTAAGTCGTAATGTTAGTACAAGAAAGAGTGAAAAGTATTGGATGAGATAAAAATGATTTTGTACCCATGTTGGCACTTTTCTCTTTTGAAACCAACTAATATTTTGTGAAATCTTAGAAACACCAGCTAAGGGGCAGACATCTCTCCACCTAGAAAAGCCTATGATAATAAGAACTATAGGCAAAAGTGGAATAATTGCAGTCCAAACTAAGGCAGTTGCATTGTCAAAAAAGAAAAATAGAGGAAGAGATAGAAAAAAAACTAATAAAGAGATTATATTAGTTTTATTTCTCCATAGGTGTGTCATCTCTGTTACCCCACTCCCTCATAGATGCATCGTAGAGTTTTACATCTTTAAAGTGTAGATACCGACTTAAGATATACCAGTTCATGGAAGCTTCAAGACCACCTGTACAGTATGTTATAACTTCTTTTTTTGGATTTAGATGATCTTTACCTAAGTAGATCTCTTCAAGTTCTTTTTTTGATTTAATGGTTCTGTCATGTTCAAACTTATTTCCCCAAGCACTACTTTGTGCTTTTGCAATATGTCCTAATCTTTTAACACCTTTTGATTGTGCTTTTGCATTAAAGTAACGAAGAGGTCTAGCCTCTATCATAGGTACTTTGCCAATATGTTTTTTAACATATTGTAAATCTACTAATATATTAGGATTGAACTTTGCACTAAAGTTACCCTCTTTTTTGTCATTTTTTGCTTTTGATATAAAATCTTCATAATCAAACAACCAACCCTCATAGCAACCATTGAGTATAGATACTTTTTGAAGACCATTTGCGATTAGGGCAAGTGCTATGTAACTTGCTTTTAAAAGTTCTTTAGGTTTGTTGTGTCCGTAAAGGACTACTATGGAGTTGTTATTTACCCCTAAAGAACGAGCTACTTTTTGTATCTCTTTAGGTGAACGCATTAGTTGATAAGAACCAACTTGCTTTCTAAAGTCTGATATGTCAGCTCTTAAGGCACTAGGAATATGACCTTCGTTAAAAGTTTTCTCATCAGTCGTGTCTATGAGAACAACATTTTTTTTAGTAATCAATTCTCTTAGCTCAGGTGGGCTTATAAAAGCATCCCAAGAGAAGAGGTAAGTAAAAGCAAAAACAAGTATAAGTGCAAATTTCATAATAGTCGCTCCTTGATATTATTATTTATTATAGCAAAAATAAATGACATCTTGATTACATTATGTGTTTAGCAACTCATCAACATAAGATATAGCACTTAAAGCTGCTACTGCTCCGTCTCCTGCTGCACTTACAACTTGTTTTGGGGCTTCTTGACGCATGTCTCCAGTTGCAAAAAGTCCAGGTGTTGATGTTCTCATACTAAGATCAACAACAACTTGACCTAAGTCATTCATATCGCATAAAAAACTTCCGTCATCTTGGATGAGAGTTTGATTATTTACATCATTTCCAACAAATGTAAATACTCCTGGTACTTCAATATCTCTTAGTTCATCAGATTTGTTTTTTACTCTAAGACCTGTCACGCCCATAGCATCACCATAAACTTCATCAGGAACAGAGTTTAAAACTAGTTCTATATTTGGAGTGTTTTGTACTCTGTTTATAGTATTTGGTGCTGAACGGAAAGTGTCACGACGATGCACTAGATAAACTTTTGAACAGATTTTTGCTAGATATAAAGCCTCTTCAAGAGCAGTGTCTCCACCACCAATAACAGCAACCTCTTTTCCTTTGTAAAAAAAGCCATCACAAGTTGCACAAGTGCTTACACCCTTACCAAAAAATTCATTTTCACCTTTAAATCCAGCACGACGAGGGGATGAACCTGTTCCTATGATAACACTATGAGCATCAGTTGTTGAGCCATCTTCTTTATGTATTGTAAAAATATCACCACTTTTAGTAACTTGAGTAACATTTACCATCTCATGAACAAGACCAAACTTTTGACACTGCTCGGGCCAAGGAATCATCAAGTCCATTCCTGTGATTTCGCCTGTTACACCAGGATAATTTTCTATCTCTGAACTTTGAGTAATCTGCCCACCAGGCATACCTTTTTCAAACATAGTTACATTTTCTAATCCACCACGAGTTGTATAAAGTCCAGCTGTAAGTCCAGCAGGACCACCACCAACGATTGCACAGTCTAATATTGCCATTTTATTTCCTTTTATAATGATTGAACATTTTTTGATAACTCTCTTAAATTATCGAGTTTTCGTATCATACTATCTTGTTTATAAAGAGTATCTTTGTTCTTTTTTATAATAAAGATAGAGGGTGAGTTGTAAATATTAAATCTTTGAATAAATTTTAATGAAGTAGTAGTTCCACTTCTTAAAAAAGTAGTTGTTTTTGTGTTTTTTCTTACTTTATTATAGTAGTCAATAGCGAGTATAGGGATATTTAAATCAGTATCTGCGAGTAAATCCATAGTATTAGTTTCTCTTGAAGAGTAAAATACTACTATATACTTATCAGCTTTTGGAGTGAAAATATCACTTTTTTCATAAAATGACCAATCTTTAAAGTTTATAAATTTATATTCTGAAAATTTGTAGTTGAAGTAAGCAAAAGCACCAGCAATCATAGCTGCACCAAAAAAAGAGGCTAAAAGAGTTGAAAGAGAGAGAAAACTTTTTCCTCTCTTCTTTTTCACTTTAGTATAACTTATGCTAAGTGTTTATCTATTGTACTAGCAAGAGCTTGTTTTGATTGTGCTCCAACAACTTGGTCAACCATTTCACCATTTTTGAAAAACAGGATAGTTGGAATAGAACGAATTCCAAATTTAACAGCAATATCTTGCTCTTCATCTGTGTTTACTTTACAAACATTTGCTCTTCCATCATAATCTTCTGCTAATTCTTCGATTACAGGAGCGATCATACGACAAGGTCCACACCATGGAGCCCAAAAGTCAACGATAGAAACACCCTCTGCTAGAGTTGATTCAAAATTTGCACCAGTTAATTCTATATATTTACCCATTAGTAAATCCTTTATACATTTTAAGTTTTCATATTATACATATGAAATGATTAAATTGAACTTTAGAGAGACAGGCATTTTGTTTTTTTAATTTTTTACACTTGTATCAGCGTAAAAAGTCCAAATAAAAACCCCAAAGAGCCGTAAAGAATTAGTTTGTTAAAATATGGTCCAGCAAATGAGTAAAACATATCTTCAAGCTCTTTTGGATGCATATTTTGTATCTCTTTTGTGATAACCTTTTTGAAGTCTATTGAATTCATGAGCTCTGGTATCTTTTCATTTATACTATCAAACGCAGCATCAATAACAATATCTAGCATATTGTTTTTTAGCTTTATATCTAGCATTTTGTTTATGTTGAGTATAAACTCTTGAAAAAATGGTATCAAAATTTCTCTCAGTTCCTCTTTGTCTTTGATAATATCTTTTAAAAACCCATTTATATCTTCTTTAAAAACTTTTTTATCTAAGAACTCTTTTTTTACAAAGGAGTTGATAAAGCTACTGATAACATTTTTTATGAGCTTTTGCATTTTTTTTGAACTTTTAATGCTTGTTTGCAAGTAGTTAAACTCACGAAGTAAAACTTCTTTGTCCATTCCTTCTAGTATATCTTTTATTTTTATAGATTCTAAAATCTTAAATGCTATGTCATCCTTAGCCAATAAACTTACTTCTTTTAGAAGCTCTTTTTTTTCTAACTTTATATTTTTATCTAAAACAGTAGCAATATTCATGATATTTGACTCAAACAGATCATAAATCTCAGATAGTTTTGTTACATTGAAAATTTTAAGCAGAGTCTTTAATTTCATTTGGAAGATATTTTCTACAAATATATCCATAGAAGTTGAAAAAGATTTACTAAAATTGTCACTTTTGAGTATGGAACTCATTAAATCATCAACTTTCTTTTGGTTGATGGCGTCATTCGTGTATCCAAAATGCATTAGTTTCGTATCAAGAACTTCACTAACTATTTCGTTTATATGTTTTGCTTTTTCTTCTATAAACAAAGGCACTTCTTTATCTAAAATAATGTCAATAGTTCTATTTATATCTCTTTTAACAACCCATCCAGCTCCAAAAGGAACTTTTTTTAAGATCTCTTTTGTTATGATTTTTTTATGCTCTTTTAGTGCAGGTAGTATGGTTTCGTTTATGATAAGATTTAAGTTTCGCTCGATTATCTTAGGTAGCATTCCATTAATCATATCAGAAAGTTTACTTTGGGAGTTGAATTCACCCTTAGTGAAAAAATTAAGCAGTTCATTGATGGTTTCTTGTCCATAAAAGATATTTAAGAGTGAAGAGTTTATTTTTGTGCTTAAACTCTTCTGTGTTGATCTGTTTACAATATCTTTGAGTGAAAGTGAACTAATATTTTTATCAAAATATTCATCAAAATTCATCACAAAATTTCTCATCTTTTTTGATTCAGAGAGAGTGTCAATAAAAAAGTCAAATGATTTTTCTATATAAATATCAAGTTGATGAAAAAGTTCTTCGGAAATGAAAGTCAGTGACTTCTCTTTATCTATATATCTTTCAAACTCTTTATATAAAAAAGTTGAGAACTCTCTTCTTATCGCCTCTTTATAGACAAATTTTGTAGCACTTTTTGCATATTTTTCTCTATTTTTATAGTAAGACATTGAAATATCATAGATTTTATCAGAAACCATGTCTTGATTTGTATCTAAAAAGTTGAATATTAGAGTAATAGCCTTGTTTGAGACATCATCTATATTTTCCTCTTGATGTATGAGTTTATCTATGATTGAAAAATTATCTTTTGATATATGTAGCTTTATAAACTCTTTTAAAGAGCCACTGTTATGAGTGAAAAAGTCTTGGATAGAAGTTCCATTTAGCATAAATTCATCTACAAACTCAGACATTTTTATAGCCATTTTACCTTTGTTTGAAGGTAAAACTCCCTCGCTAAAAGGTATCTTTAGTTTTGAGATTTTTAGAGGTGTGTATGGTTGAAAAAGCATCTTAATCGCAAGATAGTTTGTCGCAACTCCAACAACTCCATATATAAAAGGGTTTATCCACACAGGCATAGTTATAGCACCAACACCAGCCCCAGCAGCCCCACCTAGCACTGCTCCAAAGTAGTTTATAGGTTTTAGCTCCTCACCCATAAACTCTTCAACCATATCCTTAATACGCTCTGGAGATAGTTTTGCTAACTCTTTTTTAACGGCTTCACTGATATTTCCTTCTAAAATATCTTCCAAATTATCAACAATGACTTTTATAAGTGCACTCTCAACAGCAGTATAAACCTCTTCACTCTGCATATAAATTATCATATCTTTTATGGATTTTGTATCCACTATTTCGTTTATGTAGTATCTGTAGTTTATATCTATCTCATCCACATTTAAAACATTTTTTATAGGCTTATTTAAAACCTCATTTGCATTTTCAAGTATCGTGTTAAGTATCTTGTCTTTATCAAGATAAGAGATGATTTCTTGAGTTAAAATAGAAAACTTTTTGTCTAAAACTTCATGAACTGTTTTGACTTTTAGGGTGTTTATGATGTTTCTAGTCTCTTTAGATATTAACTCTTTAAAGTTGTTTGTATAGATAAACTCATTTTTTGCTTTTTCTATAGAGTTTGGAATCAGCTCTTCTTTTACAAAATCTAAGTCAACTTTAGTGTACTCTTTTACTTGTTTATCAAGGGCAGAATCAAGAAGATGAAAGTTTTTATTGGTATTGAATTTTTTAAGATTGTGAACTACAAGCGAAGTTACTTTTTGTGGAGTTATGATTCTCTTTTTAGCTATGACCTTATATATCTCTCCTATAGATTTGTTCTCTAAGATGTCAATTACTTGAGCTGAAATTTCCTCTTTTGCTAAATCTTGATACTGATACATGTACTCTTTAACAGTGCTTAAAACTTTAAAGTCAGATACAATATTTGTGTAAAAGATATTAACAATCTTTTTCTTCAAATCAGAAAACATACCATCATCAAGTGCTTTATCTATAGAGTTGTTTATTAGCTTTTCTAAATCTTTTTCATTTTCATCAATAAAAGCAACAATATTATTTATAATATTTGGGAGTTCTTGATTTACAAACTCTTTTATGGAGTCACTTAAGTCATCATCAAGTAGGCTAAGTATGGAGACCTCAACATCTGAGATAGCATCTAAGATAGCATGAACTGTTGAGTCGATAGCCACTTCCCCATCAGATGAAACAGCAATCTCGATAACATTATCCATAAGTTCACTTAAAGAGTTTTCATTTGCCAAAAATATCTTTTTTAGTTCTATATTTTCTATCTCGTTTGCACTTACTTCTAAGATTTCATCAAGCTTTATAAGCTCAAAAATTTTATAAATAGTTTTATCAATAGAATCATTGAATTGCGAAAAGTCAATGCTATATATAATTTTTTTAATATTCTCTAAAAGCATAGATACTATTTCATCGTTTATAAGTTCGTCTATTTTAAATTCTTTTAGAGGTGAAGCCACTTCTTTTATATAGTTATCTTTGTTCTTTTCTAAAACATCTGTAACTTGTTTGGAAAAATGCAATATTTGAAGATGCGAAAGTGCATTTTTAAAAGGCTTTGATGCTAGTTTTCTTTTTAGATTTTTTCTGTGAGATTTGTTTTGTTCTAAAAAATTAAGTGTATTTTCTGTAGTTTTATCTATGCCGTCTATATCTTTTAGCTTGATTGACTTTTTTATCAAAGAACTCTCAAACATATCTTTAACAAGTGATTTTATGTAATCATGAAACTCTTTTGAGTTAAATTCATCCTCAAGAGTATGATGATTTATCAAATCTTTTTCTATAAGTTGAGAAATATTTTCAACAAAATCTTCATGAGTATCCTCAATCATCCCACCAAATCTACCAAAATACTTTTTAAATAGCATTTTAATAGCAATATTGTTGGTAATATAACCAGTCCCAGCACCAGTTAAAGTATTTATAAGCAGTTGATATATCAT
>JALTUB010000375.1 GCA_027047745.1 Sulfurimonas sp. | reverse complement strand
CCTATTGAGTTAGATTATTTAAGAGAGTTTGAGATAGAACTTAAACTTGCAAATGAGTATCCTCATATTGACTTTGTTGATAAATTTCCAAGATTTTTACAACATATTATCCCTGCTGATAATACTCGTATATTAGATACTAGTAAGGTTCGTTTTGGTGCGCAACTAGCAGCTGGAACGACAGTGATGCCAGGTGCTTCATATATCAACTTTAATGCTGGAACTACTGGTTCAGTTATGGTTGAAGGTCGTATCTCATCTTCTGCTATTGTCGGTGATGGTAGTGATGTAGGTGGTGGTGCTTCAATACTTGGCGTACTCAGTGGAACAGATGGAAATCCTATAAGTGTTGGTAAAAACTCTCTTTTAGGAGCTAATTCAGTTTGTGGCATTCCTCTAGGTGATGGTTGTATTATTGATGCTGGTATTGCAATACTTGAAGGAACAAAGATAGGTATTAATGCAACTGAGCTTCAAAAAATCATGGATGTAAATACAAACATGAAAATGGAGGGTGAAATCTTTAAAGGTAAGCAACTAGCAGGTCTTTATGGTATTCACTACAGACAAAACTCTTTAACAGGAGAGATTACTGCTTCTCGTTCAATAAGAGAAATAAAACTAAATACAGACCTACATTAAATTCTAACTATAAACTTGCTTTTATTTATCTATTGGTATAATGACCTATAGATAAGGAGCAAGTCATGAATATTTCTAACAATGTATCATCGATACAGGCTCATCAAACATTTTTAAACACAAATGCTAACAATATAGCGAATGTAAATAGTGATGGTTTTATACCAAAAGATACTAGGCTTGAAGATAAAAAAGGTTCAGTAACTGCTAGCACGGTAAAAGCAGATGATTCTGGCTCTACTAAAAGTCAAACTAATCTAGCCAAAGAGATACCTGATCAAATATCCATACAAGCTGGTGTATCTGCAAATGTTGAAGCTATAAAAACACAAGATGATGTACTAGGATCACTTTTAGACATTAAAGCCTAATAAAAAGTATTTATACTTTTTAAGCTGTGTAAAAGTGAAGCATTTTTATCATAGGTACTTAATTTATCGCCAAAATCAAGGGTGCTAAAGATTGCTTTTCCGATTATATATCTTCCCTCTTTTTTATCTTTTTTTGTTTTAATACCCCACATATTTTGAAAGATTGTGATTTTATCATTTATAACTCCAGTATAAAGTACAATATGACCTCTTTTATACAAAAGTGTCTTAAAAGGTATTGCATCTTTTTTGATAACCTCTCTCTTCTCTTCATTGCTAAGTCCATCAATAGATATAACTTTTCCTATCTTGCTCTGCTGGTAAGAGTTTCTAGGAAGCCAAAGTCCAAAAGGCGTAAACATATCTTTCATAGTTGAAGAGCAATCCCTTTGTCCATAGATTCCACCCCAACCATAATTTGATTTTAACAATTCACTCAAAATATTATTTAAGTTCTTTTTATTAAAAGCAATAAATCCTTTATGTGCTATATCTTTTGAGATTTTTGCTTTTATGAAATATGGCTCTTGCTCTTTATATCTACTTACTGCTAAAACTGTAAAGCTGTCTTTATCTTCATCAACTAGAGCTAACATCATTCCGATTTTTGATTTAAATAAAAAATTTCCATTTAGTGAATATATTGGAATATTATCTTTAAGTATAAAAATTTGTTGTGCTTTTTGCCATAAATCAGTTTCATATTTTTTCAAAAAAGCAAACTGATTAACTTTTATCCACCCATATGCAAAACTACTTATGACATGAACCCACTCTTTATCTTTAGAGTAATGAGTAACAAATATTGGTTTATTTGCTGCTATTGTTGTGTTTTGAAGATAGTCAAAAGGAAAACCTTCTCCTGCTTTATTTGGGTCTAGCAAAAGAGGTCTGTCAGTTGGGAAGGCTCTTAGATTTACTTCCTCGATTGTAACAGCTCTTTTGTTTAGTGAGAAATAGTTCTTAAAGTTTGCATTTGATTTCATATTATCAAAAAATGATTGTGGTAGTAATTGTAAATTTTCTCCATAACTATAACCAACTTTATATGTTTTAAAAGCCCAATCAACGCTATTTTTAAACTCACTGCCATCAGAAATATTCCAAGGTTTAAAATATGATTTTTCAAATTTTACTTGAGATACATTTAAAGCTTTATCTATTATATTTTTTGTGTAATCAGATGGATTTTGAGATATAAAGCTTACTTTTAGTATCTCTTTTTTTTGTTTTTTAACAATTTTAACAATTTTAGGAATAGGCTCTTGTTCGCTTGAGCAAGAAATCATAAAAAATACTAAAAGAACAAAAGTAACTATCTTCAAATCTATATCCTTTTAATCAACATCACCAAATCTGCTAACAACTCTTCCAATGACTTCAACCTCTTGAGGGTTTAGAGTCTGAGTTAAATAGACTTGATTATCTGAAATAACATCAATTCGTCCATCTAGGCGTTGTTGTACACGCTTGATAAAAAGACCTGCCTCTGTTTTGATAGTAAAAATACCACCTCTTGCCAAATCTTTTTTCTCTCTGTTAATAAATACAATATCATTATAACTAAAAGTTGGCTCCATTGAGTCACCTGATACATTAATCGCCTCTATATTTTTGAGTTCTCTCTCTCCACCTAACATAAAAACAAACTGTTCAGGAATTTCAAGTTCTTGTATCTCTTCACACTGCTCATCTGTTCCACCACCTGCACTTGCATTTACATCGTGAAAGTATTTTACCATGTAGTATTTATTTGTAGCTTCAAGTAAACTCTCTGGTGACTGACCATATAAAAGCCAATTGATGGAGATGGTTTTACTAGCACAAAAATCCATAAGTTCAACAAATGGGATTTTATTGCGTTTTTTCATTGTTGCAAAATTCATTTGCGAAATATTTAATAAATCCGCTATATCTTTATCAAAAATCTTTTTTGAACTAAACTCAGATGAAACAATACTTTTAATCTCCTCCACTATATCAACAAAACTATTCATGACATATTCCTTTTATTAGCAATTAGACATATTATAATGAAATTTTAAGATAAAGTCAAAGATTTAATGACAATTTGTCATATTATTAATAATAATAATATCTTTTGTGTAGAATTTTTACATATTTTCAAGAATTAGGAGTTCAAAATGTCAATTTTAATCAAAAATGCAGAAAGTTTATTTGAAAGATTTGAAAAAACTTGGACTTAATGCAAAAAACGGGGGTCTGTTTCATAACTTTTTATGATAACTAACAAGATAAAAATCCACTATTTTCAACTTCAAACTTTTAGTAAATCCAGCATGGACATGCATCAAC
>JALTUB010000374.1 GCA_027047745.1 Sulfurimonas sp. | reverse complement strand
CTAACTTAGAGTTCAAGCAACTACTCATGTCCTTAGTTCAAAACCAACTCAAAAAAGATGGAGCTATGATACTTGGATTTCCAAACTGTCGCTGGGTTGATGGAGAGATGTTATATGGTGCAAGAGTCAAAAACTACAACTTTAGTGAGATGGGACTACTCTACAAAGATGTTATCTTTGCAAAAAAGTATCTACAACAAAAGAAGTTTCGTGTCACAATTACGGGAAAAGATTATATATTTGTTACTGCTACATCTATTGCTAGGCTAAAGCAAACTTAAGTTTTGGTATAATAAAGGATAAGCAAGAAGGAATAGAAAATGGGTTCAAAAAGAGATATGATAGATAATGAGTTAGAAGAGAATTCTATATTGGCAGATATAGTTCATGATGATAGAAGAAAAGATGAAACTAAGAAATCAACAAAATCTGATAAACGCAACAAAAAAAGTGCAAAAAAAAGGGTCGCAATATGGGTGAAAGATGAAGTTTTACAATACGAAAGTGAGCTTAAAGAACTTCAAATAGAACTACTAAAGATGCAAAACCATATCAAAGAAACTGGACAAAAAGTCTTGATGATATTTGAGGGTCGTGATGCTGCTGGTAAGGGTGGAACTATAAAGAGAATAACTGAACACCTTAACCCTCGTGGTGCTAGAGTTGTTGCACTTGACAAACCAAGTGATACTGAAAAAACACAATGGTACTTTCAAAGATATACGCATTACTTACCATCTGCTGGTGAAATAGTGCTTTTTGATAGAAGTTGGTACAACCGTGGTGGTGTTGAACCTGTTATGGATTTTTGTACACAAGAAGAGCATAAAGAGTTTTTGCATGAAGTACCTGAATTTGAAAAGATGCTTATTAACTCAGATATTAAAATCTTTAAATTTTACTTTTCAGTGTCAAAAGATGAGCAAAAAAAACGATTTGATAAACGAAGAACTGACCCACTAAAACAGTATAAACTATCACCTGTAGATGAAAAGTCACAAGGACTTTGGGATAAATATACTATAGCTAAATACTCTATGCTTTTGGCGTCTCATACAGACCATTCTCCTTGGACAGTCATCCGTTCAGACAACAAGAAAAAAGCTCGTATAAACTGTATAAAACATATACTTAACAATATGGATTATCCTGATAAAGCAAAAAACAAGGTTTTAAAAGCAGATGATAAAATAAGAATATTTGCTCATGATGAGATAAAAATAATGGAAACTGAAATGACCTTAAAAAAGAATTCATAATTTACTTTATTACCTATTTTTAGCTATAATTGCCTTTTAATATAAAGGTATTATATGCTAAAAGAGCTAGGCAAATTTATGTTCATGATAGAACTTGGATATAAATATATAACAATTTTCAAAAAAACTTTTTTCCATCCATTTATAACACTTAAACCTGCATACAGAC
The DNA here is from genome assembly GCA_027047745.1 of Sulfurimonas sp. Taxonomy (GTDB): domain Bacteria; phylum Campylobacterota; class Campylobacteria; order Campylobacterales; family Sulfurimonadaceae; genus Sulfurimonas. The sequence continues at coordinate 1,913 of JALTUB010000374.1, read as the reverse complement.
AACTTTCACTTGATAGACAAGCATACTCTAACAAGGTACTAGAATTTTTAAATATAGAAGTTAAAATAGTTGGAGAAATTCCCAAAAAAAACAATATTTTATATGCGATTAATCACCGTTCTCTACTCGATATAATAGTTATGGAAAATGTTTTTTCAAGACATAACAAAAGTGGAACTTGGATAGCAAAACAAGAGCTTTTTGAGTCTGTGATTTATGGTAAATTTTTTGAATATAGTGGTTGTATAAGTGTAGATTTGGAAAGCAAAAGAGGTCTTATAAGCTTTTTTAAAACCATCAAAAAAACATTTAGCAAAGTTGATGATATGAACCTGTATATATTTCCAGAGGGAGAACGCTTTGGAGGAGAAGGTGTCAAAGAGTTTCAAGGTGGAGCAGCGAAAATTGCAAAAGCAAACAAGCTTGATATTGTGCCTGTATTTATAAATGACAAAATGGAAAAAGTATTTGAAAATGCTCCATACATATATAAAAGAACAGTAGAAGTAAATGTTGGAGATATAATATCTCATGATAATTTAGAAGCACAATATAGTGCCTTTATAGAAGATATAAAGAAGATAAAATGAACAATATGAAACTAGGCGTAAACATAGACCATGTAGCTGTTTTAAGAGAAGCAAGAGTTGTAAATGACCCTGATATACTCCAAGCTCTTTATGTGGCATGTGAAAGTGGTGCAGACCAGATAACTATCCATCTTCGTGAAGATAGAAGACACATACAAGATAGCGATGTCAAGAACATCATGGCTCACTCAAAAGTTCCAGTAAACTTAGAGTGTTCTATCAACAAAGAGATTTTAAATATTGTCAGCGATATAGCTCCTCATCGTGCAACACTTGTTCCTGAAAAAAGAGAAGAGGTCACAACAGAGGGTGGACTTGATGTTTTTACTTACGAGGATGAAGTTGCCTTTGCTATTGAGCAGCTTCATGATAGCATCATCCCTGTTTCACTATTTGTTGACCCAAGCATAGAAGCTATGGAAAAATCTAAAGATTTAGGTGCTGAAATGGTTGAGCTTCACACAGGAACTTTTTCTAACCTTTTTAACATGTTAAACTCATCACTACCACACTCAAACCACTCAGTAAAAGAGATGGAACTCCCAAGGTATAGACTATCAGAACTTTTAGAAGAATCCCTTGAACAGATAAAAAACTCAGCAGTTCATGCCAATAAACTTGGTTTAGAAGTAGCAGCAGGACACGGACTAAACTACCATAATGTTCATGAGATGATGAAGATAGAAGAGATAGTAGAACTAAACATCGGTCAAAGTATCATCGCAAGAAGTGTTTTTACTGGGCTTAAAGATGCCATCAAAGAGATGAAGAAACTAACAACGAGATGAGTTACAGAATAATTTAAAACTTCACCTAATTTTATCATATAAGTATGACAAAATGTCATACTTTTTTAAAAAGTAAACTTTTTACACTATGATATAAGAAATCATCGTGGGATGATAATCAAGAAGATTGGTATATTTCTATTATAGATGTGATAGAAGTTTTAACTCAGAGCGATAGACCTAGAAGATATTGGAGTGATTTAAAAACAAAGTTAAAAAAAGAAGGAAGTGAACTGTCCGAAGAAATCGGACAGTTAAAAATGAAAGCATCCGATGGAAAAATGAGGCTTACAGATGTAGCGAATACAGAACAAATCTTTAGACTTATACAGTCTATACCATCACCAAAAGCAGAACCTTTTAAACTTTGGTTGGCGACTTTGGCAAAAAATCCTAAAAGTTTAAATAAAAACAAAAAGGTAGTAAGCGACCTAAATGCTAAAACAATATTGGAAAATAAATAATGAATAATAAACCTAAAATAGCCATAAGTGTTGGTGATCTAAATGGTGTTGGAATTGAGATAGCTCTCAAG
>JALTUB010000373.1 GCA_027047745.1 Sulfurimonas sp. | reverse complement strand
GATGCAATCGCCTCATACACAAAACAAAACACCTTAAATGAGTATGATTCAACTTTGGTAGGAATTAAACTAAACATTCCCATTTATAGTGGAGGAAGAATAAGTGCCTTGGTAGAGCAATCCATCATAAATAAAGAGAGTTCACAAGAGGCGTATAACTCAAAAAAACTAGCCTTTAAAGAGGAGTTTGAGACTTTACTTATCGATTTGAAGAGATACAAAGATACTATAAAATCTAAAAAATCTCAACTAAAAACAGCAAAAGAGACTAAAAAACTAATATCTGGTAGATATAAAGAGGGGCTTTCTACTTACATAGAAGTTCTTGATGCAATAGCTACTCAACTGGGTGCAGAACTAACTCTTTTACAAGCAGAATATGCAAGAAAAAGCACTGTTTATAGATTGGAATATTTACAAGGAACAATATGAAAACATGGATAAAATATAGTGTAACACTTTTAGTTGTAGCCCTTTTGGCAGGAGTTTTTTATAAAAAAGTGTATATTCCAAAAACAACTTTTAAAACTCTACATCCTAGCATAGGAAATATAGAAGTAAGTGTTAGAGGTATAGGAAATGTAGGAGCATTAAATATCTATAATATAACTGCTCAAACAGGTGGAAAGATTTTAAAGATATACAAAGATGAGGGAGAGTGGGTTAAGAAGGGAGATTTGCTTATAGTTATGGATGGAGTTGATTTACCACAAGAGCTAGAAGTCTCAAAAGCAAATCTGAAAAAGGCTATATATGAGATAAAATCAGCACAAAGTCAGCTAAGAAATCAAAAAGCTCAAAAAAGTTTTTTACAAATCACCTATAATCGATACAATAGACTAGATAAGCAAGGTTTTGCCACAAAAGCAGAATATGATAAGGCAAAAGCCGACCTTGATAGCATAAAAGCAACTATGTCTGCTAGTGTGGCACAGATAGAATCTGCAAAGGCTAGTAAAGAAGCTAATGAAAAAAGCATAGAAGCTATCAAGGCTAAGATAGATAGATTAAAGGTTTATGCACCTGCTGATGGATATATCATATCAAGAGATAGCGAAGAGGCACAAAGCGTTTTGCCACCAACAAAGATTTTACAGATAGTTGATTCAAAAACTTTATGGGTTCAAACTAAAATAGATGAGAGAGTAAGCTCACAAATCAAAATAGGACAAAAAGCTACAATTTCACTTCGCTCACAGCCAAATAAAATATATGAGGGAGTAGTAAAAAGGATAGAATCTATAAGCGACCCTGTTACACTTGAAAGAGAGATTGATGTTGGATTTAAAACTATTCCTAAGCCTTTTTATATCAACGAACAAGCAGAAGTTAAAATAGATGTAAAAGATTATAAAGATATTTTGAGAGTTCCTCTTGATGTTGTAGTTCAAAAAGACGGAGAGCTTGGTATATGGATTTTAAAAAATGCTCATGCACATTTTTCTATCATCAAAAAAATAGCTCAGGATGATAAATATATAAGTATCTCAAATATAGATAAAAATACTCAGATAATTATCCCAGATAAAAGCAAAAAAGCTCTAAAAGAGAATATGAAGATACACTTATGATTCACCTAGCAAAAGAGGATATAAAACATACCTTTGGTAAGTTTATAGTTACTGCTATGGGGATTGGTATGCTACTTGGAATCGTACTTATTATGATGGGTGTATATCGTGGAATGATAATTGATGCAAAAGTTATCTTAACTGACTTGGATGTTGATTTGTGGGTAGTTCAAGAGGGCACTTTAGGGCCATTTGCAGAGGCATCAAGAGTGCATGAAGACTTGAAATATACCATTAAAAGCATATCTGGCATAGACAAAAGTGAGGCTATAACCTTTCAAAATCTTCAGTTACCAAAGGCTCATGAAAAGGTAAGAGTTTTAGCCATTGGTTATGATGTTTATGGAGATATAAATCCTATAAATCCAAAGAGATTAGTAGCTGGAAGAGTTTTAAGAAATGACCATTATGAGATTGTAGTAACAGATAAAACAGGATTTCAACTAAAAGATAAAATCAAGCTTGGTAGAAATGTTTACAGTGTTGTTGGTATAACTCATGGAAGTGTATCTTCAGGTGGAGACCCATTGGTTTATATAAGCCTAAAAGATGCTCAAGAACTTCAGTTTTTATATACAAACAAAAGAATACAAACAGATAGAGCAAGGGGAATTATAAACAAAGATGCTCACATGGTAAATGTTATTATTGCCACGGTAAAGAAGGGTTACAGTGTAGATAAAATCGCTCAAAATATAAGAAAATGGCAACATAAAAGCGTATATACAAAAACACAAGAGAGAACAATACTAACAAAAAACCTAATCAAAATGGCATCAAAGCAAATTGGTATGTTTACTGTTATTTTGGTGATTGTGGCTACTATTATCATAGCTCTTATTATCTATACTATGACCTTAGAGAAAATCAAAGAAATCTCCATCATGAAACTTATAGGACTTCCAAATAGTATGGTTGTAAAAATGATAATAGAAGAAGCCCTACTTCTTGGTGTTTTAGCCTTTTTGTTTGGAAATATATTTTCTCATCTTATATATAGCAAATTTCCAAAAAGAGTTGTTTTAGAGATTCCAGACGCTTTATTGCTCTTTGTAGTGATTATTATTGCTTCGATTTTAGCCTCATTTGTAGGTGTAAAAAAAGTTATAGATGCTGACCCTACTTCAGCTATTGGAGGATGATATGAGTAAAGAGATAGCGATAAAAGTAGAAAATCTTTGTAAACATTTTGGTAAAGGTGATACCTTTATAGATATAATTCAAAATGCAAACTTTAGTATCAATAAGGGTGAGTTAGTAGCCCTAATCGCTCCAAGTGGTGCAGGAAAAACAACTCTGCTTATGATGATAGGATGTGTGGAAAAACCAAGCTCAGGAACTATTTGGCTAGGTGATGAAAAAGTGTATGAGGATAAGTGGCTCACAAAGAAAACAAGAAAAATCAGAAGAGAAAAGATAGGCTTTATATTTCAGTCACACTATTTGATTCCTTTTTTAAATGTTATAGATAACCTCACTCTACTGCCTCAAACAAATGGTATAGATGAAAAAATCTCTAAAGAAAAAGCAAGAGAGTTACTAAAATATTTTGATATAGCCGATAAAGAAAATGTTATGCCATCTCAACTATCAGGAGGACAGAACCAAAGAGTAGCAATAGCTAGAGCCTTAGCAAATAATCCTGAGATAATCTTAGCAGATGAACCAACAGCAGCACTTGATATGTCTCGTTCAGTAGATGTAGTAAAAATGCTAAAAAAAATAGCCTTAGAGCAAAATGTAGCCGTAATAATGGTAACTCACGATGAAAGAATG
>JALTUB010000372.1 GCA_027047745.1 Sulfurimonas sp. | reverse complement strand
AATAAAAAATATGCAAACACCTTTAGAAAGTTTTATAGACCATAAAGCCGAAACAAATATGCAGTGTGGCTCATACTCTATGGATATTCCTCCACTCAAAGAGGGGGAACAGTACCGTTTTCACTTTGATGCTGTTGCTTGTGTTGGATGTCGCTGTTGTGAAGTGGCATGTAATGAGCAAAACAATAACCCTGCAGATATAAAATGGCGTCGTGTTGGTGAGATGGAGGGTGGGGATTTTCCTGCATTTACACAGATGCTTAACTCTATGAGTTGTAACCACTGTATAGACCCTGAGTGTCTTCGAGGTTGCCCTACAGAATCATACATTAAAATCGCTGAAACTGGCATAGTTGTTCATGATGATGATACTTGTATTGGGTGTCAATACTGTACTTGGAACTGTCCTTATGAAGTACCTGTCTTTCATGAAGAGCGAAATATTGTTACAAAATGTCATATGTGTCATGAGAGACTTGATGTAGGTCAAAGCCCTGCATGTGTTCAAGCCTGTCCTGCTGGAGCGATAGAGATAGAAGTCGTAAATGTAGAAGAGTGGTTAAATCGTGATATAGACGAACAGGCTAACATGCCATTTTTACCAGATGCTCGTATCACGAACTCTACAACACGCTATACACTGCCAGAGAATCTACCAGAAAACATGAAAGAGGTAGATGAACATATACTCAAACCTGCACATAAAGAGATGCCTCTTGTCTTCATGACAGTGCTTACGCAAATCTCACTTGGTGGATTTATGGCTCTGTTTTTAGGTGATTTCATGAGTCTTTTTGGGTTTGAGAGTACAAACTGGATTATGGCACTGCTTGTTATGATGCCAGCTGCCATTGGTCTTCCACTCTCTGCACTTCACCTTGGTCGTCCATTTCTAGCTATGACTGCTATGAAAAATATTAAAACTTCTTGGCTATCTCGTGAGGCTTTAGCACTTGGAGTTTTTACTGGACTTATGTCTCTTATCGTTGCAATATATTTCTTCGATATTTCGCAAACACTGCGTTTACTTGTTGAAGCACTCACTCTTAGTGTAGGTATCTATGGAATCTATGCACAAAGTATGATATACCGTATAAAAGCGCGTCCTTCATGGAATAGAATCACAACAAACTTCAAGTTTTTTGGTGTGGCATACATTGGTTTCTTTTTAGTGGCTTTTATCAGCAGTATATCTAGCATACATGAAGCTATAATCCCTCTTACAACTATAGGAATGCTAGGTGCTGTTGTCCAACTTTTCTTCTCTTATGAAGATATTAGAACGCTTGATAATAAAGAGAATGAGTATCAACTCCAACGAACCAAAAGATTGTTAAATGAAAATTTTAAAAAAGTTCGCAATCATCGCTTTGCTTCACTTTTTGTAGGTGGTGTGATTTTACCACTTGTATCACTTATCTTTTTAAGTTCTTCACCTATTTTCTCTTTGAGTATCTTAGGTATTTCACTTTTAAGTGTGTTGAGTAGTGAGTTGGCAGATAGATTTTTGTTTTACACAACAGTTGTTCCACTTGGAATGGCAGGTGGTTTCTTTGTTGGAAAACAGAGACATTAAAGGATATTGTAGGTACTTAACATGATAAATAAAATAAAAGATTTTTTAGGCGTAGATATACAAGAGAAAAAGTATAAACTCTCACATGATGAGACATTTGGAATGATAAGTGATGAAAAAAAGCCTGATAAATGGGTTTTTTCTACCTGTGGTTATTGTGGTGTAGGATGTGGGCTTTACATCGGGGTAAAAGATGGAAAAGCTGTCTATACAAAAGGCAATCCAAAACACTTTGTAAACAAAGGAACACTCTGCCCTAAAGGTCTAAGTGAACATCAGATGATTAACTCTCCTCATAGGATTCAAACGCCACTTATTAAAAACAGTGGTAAACTAGAACCTGCTTCATGGGATGAAGCTTTTACTAAAGTTAGTTCAGAGTTTAAACGCATCCAAAAAGAGCATGGCAACAAGGCTGTATCTGTTATAGGAACAGGACAATTCTTAACTGAAGAGTTTTATACGCTTGGCAAATTTGTACAACTTGGTCTGCAAACAAATAACTATGACGGAAATACTACACTCTGCATGGCTTCATCAGTTGTGGGCTACAAACAATCACTTGGAAGTGATGGACCTACAAGTTCTTATGAAGATTTTGAGAAAGCAAACACTATCTTTTTGGTTGGTGCGAACATTGCAGACAATCATCCTATTTTGACACTCCATATCAACAAAAATCCTAAGAAAAAAGTGATAGTTATCGACCCACGAGCGAGTAAAACTTCGCAAATGGCAGATGTTTATGTACCAATCATTCCTAGAACAGACTTAGCCCTTTATAATGGTTTGGCTTATATCATACTTGAACAAGGGTGGGAAGATGAGGGTTATATTTTAGCCAATACAAATGGTATCAAAGAGCTAAAAAAACATCTCAAAGATTATCCACCACAAGAAGTAGCAAATATTACAGGTATAGATGTAAAAACACTCTATGAACTCGCTCGTGAATTTGTCTCAAACGAAAAAGTAATTACTGGCTGGACAATGGGAGTAAACCAATCTTTCATGGGTACAGATACAGTCAGTGCCATCATAAACCTGCACCTTTTAACTGGACATATTGGGAGAGAGGGAACTGGTCCTTTTTCTATCACAGGGCAATGCAATGCTATGGGAACTCGTGAAACTGGTTTTACTTCAAGTCTTCCAGGGTATAGAAACTATGGCGATGAAGCTGCACTCAAAGAGTATGCAAGTATAGTTAATGTACCTGAAGATATTATTCCTAGGGAGAGAGGGTATAAATATGCAGAGATTATTGATGCGATAGATAGAGGGGAGATAAAGGCACTCTGGATAACAGCTACAAATCCTCTTGTGAGTTTTGTAAATCAAGAAAAACTTCGTAAAACTTTAGCTAAACTTGACCTACTTGTAGTTCAAGATGCCTTTTTAGGAGATACTGCTTTGATCGCTGATGTTGTTTTTGCAGCAGCAACTTGGGGAGAAAAAGAGGGAGTTTACACAAACTCTGAGAGACGATGTAACAAAGCCAATAAAGCAGTAGAACCGATAGGAGAAGCAAAAAGTGACTTTGATATAATTGTCGAGTTCTCTAAATACTTTGAAGGTGTCAATGAGATGCTTTTTCCAAACTGGAGTGAACCTCGTGATGCTTTTGAAGAGTGGAGAAAAGTCTCTAAAGGGCAACTCTGTGACTATAGTGGTATCACTTATGAACTTTTAGAAGAACATGGTGGTATTCAATGGCCTTGTAATGAGCAGTTTCCATTAGGTAGTAAACGACTTTATACAAAAGATATTCCATTTAGAACAAAAGATAAAAAAGCAAAACTTCTTTGTTTAGACTGGCACCCTATGGCAGAACCTGCAAGTGCTTCGTTTCCAGTGATTTTAAATACTGGTCGTACGGTAGAGCAGTGGCACACACGCACAAAAACAAGAGATATTGACATACTAGACAATCTAGCACCTGAAGCATGGGTAGATGTGAGTCCAAGTGATGCAAAAAAACTAAAAGTAAAATCAGGCGATAGAATGAGCCTTTCATCCCCTCGTGGTCGCATTGATGATGTTGTAGTTCGAGTGACAGGAAGTGTAAGAGAGGGGACTGTATTTGTACCTTTTCATTTTAATACACAACTTATAAACACGCTAACGCAAGATAGTTTCTGCCCAAAATCAGGTGAACCAAACTTCAAACAGACTGCGATTCAACTACATTCTAAAGAAGTTCCCCAAGGATTGAGTTTAGAAGAACAAGAAATAAGTGGAGCTATTGCACATCACAAAGTTGTTTTTGAAGGTGTTTCTTATAAAGAGAGTATTGAGGCTGTAAGGTCTTGATGTAAATTTTGACATATTATTTTTACTTTGCTATAATTATTTTGTACGAGCATAACGAGCCTTAATCTGCCTAATTAACAGATATATAAAAGGTTTATGGTTAAGACTTTCGGGTCTTAACCTTTTTTTTTGCCAATTTTTTTGGTAAGGTTGGGGTGGGTGTGGACTTTTATAAAAAGGTTTCGGAATGCTCGACAACCTAATAATAGTCTTTTTAGTCATAATGGTGTTCGCACCTGCCCTGCACTAATCAAAACAGAGGGATTAATTACCCCTCTGGCTATTATTTTATTTATACTTTTCTTAAATGCTCTTTAATGTTTATGTGAATTATCTTTATAATTTTGATTATTTTTACTTTGCTATGCTCCTTCTGTGAATACAAAATACTTCAGTCTGCTTAACTAACAGACATGCGAGAGCATTAGGTTAGAGCTTCAGTTCTAGCCTTTTTTTTTGCCATTATTTTATGATTGGTTGGTGATTGACAAAGAGAGATTCGAAAAAACCATATCCTTTTATTTGACTTATACACAAAATATATGTATAATTATACACACAAAGGAAGTGACACTATGAATACTACAAGATTAAATATAACATTACCTACATCTCTAAATAATGACATAACTCGTTATGCCAAGGAGCTTAAACAAAAAAAGAGTCATATAATTGCTTCTGCTCTTGATATGTATTTTGATTATATAGATTTAAAAGAAGCTGAAAAAAGGCTTAATGACAATGAACCTACAATCTCTATGAATGATATGTTTAAAGAGTTAGGTTTAGATGTACAAGATTGATTTTAAATCTAGTGTTAAAAAAGATTTTAAAAAGATAAGGATTACAGATATAAAATTTATTCGTGATTCGTTAACTGATTTTGGTAAAAAGTTTTCTTCTGAATATGAAATATCACTTATGCAAAAAGGTAAAATTAAAAAATTACAAGGACAAAAAGAAGATTTATATCGTTTAAAACTTCGTTCATATAGAGTTATATATAAAAAATATAATGATAGACTTGTTATATTGGTAGTTCATGTAACTACTCGTGAAGGTGCTTATAAATAATTTCTAACTTGATTATGGTTTATTTTTTTAAGAAGTCCTTATTTATAATGTCCCCAAGAAAAACAATCAATTTCAAAAATATTTATATTCTTAAATGGTAAAATAATACGAGATAAATTGGAGATATTATTATGAGCAGAAAAAGAACAACATATAGTGCAGATTTCGGCGTGCCCCCTTTGCGGGTATAAAGCTAAAAGAGGAATTGAAGTTTTAGAAGGTGAAAAGACACTTAATGAGATAGCAAGTAAACATGAGTTACTACCTAAAAATCTACAGAACTGGAAGAAGCAGTTTTTAGAGAATGCTTCATTAGCATTTGATAAGAGTTATAGACTATTTTTAATTTATTTTGCTATATTATTTGAATTATGATATACTTTTAATTGTAACAATACTTATCTTGAACAAATCTAATTAATTACTAGATTGTGTTAAGTGATTAGGGCTAGGGCTTTCGGGTCTTAGCCTTTTTTTTTGCCATTTTTTTATGGTTGGTTTGTGGTGTGGCTGGGAGCTTAGCACTAGGGATAAGTTTTGTTACAAAAATTTTTAATAGTCTTTTTAGTCATAATGGTGTTCGCACCTTCCCTGCACTAATCAAAACAGAGGGATTAATTACCCCTCTGGCTATTATTTATATATAAGGTATTACTCTATGTTCTAAAATACTGTTATTGTTTAAAAAATGTTTTGCTGAGTTATCCAATACATCATTTGATGTTATATACATTCTTTTAATTTTGTATCCTTTTGCTTTCTCTTTATTGTTATATAAAAAAGCTGTTGTATTGCCTAAAAATTCTTTTAGATGTCTATGTTTTATTTTATAACTACTATCTTTCTTCCAGTTCTTACATTGAATTAGAGTAATTTCTTTATTTTTTAAAATAATTAAATCAATACCATTATCTTTTTTACCGTTTACAAAACTATTATCTTTTGTTTTATATCCTTGTTTTTCAAAATATTTTAAAATAAATAATTCGTAGTCCCTACCCTTTTTCTTATTATCTTTATACATTTGTTTTCTATTTAATGAACTTTTATTATTTTTTATTGAGTTATATAAATTAATTGGTTTTTCATTATTATCAGATAGTCTTTTTTTATCTGTAGCTATTTCCTTTTCATATTTTTTTATACTTTCAATTTTGTTTTTATTGATAACTTGTTGAATTTTTAGTTCTTCATTTTCTTTATGTATTTCCATTGCATCTTTTATTTTAACTTCTGTTTCCCATTCTTTTTTTATTCTTTTATCTCTTATTGGTAGTTCTTTTTTTATTAACCATAGTATATAGAACATTCCAAAAAATCCCATAATTGTAGTTGTTATCCATATATTCATATTGGTATTCCTATATCTGAAAGCTCAGCCATTATTAAATGATAATTTATTGCTTTAATTATTTCTTTTTAAAGGTTTAACACTAGATAATATCGAAAAATCACTTAAAAATGAAAGTTCGTAATCGTTTAAGAGCTTGTTCATGATGTAAAACTACTTTAGTTCACAGCTTTTAGGTCATGCAAATACTCAGATGGTCTTTGATGTTTATGTGAATTATCTTGATAATTTCAATGTTAATTTTGATAGGTCTATTCAAATTTATAAATAAATAGTATAATAGCATATGTAAAGAAAAATAACACTTTTTAAAAAGGGGCTTGAAAGTCTGTAAAATAGGTGGTTAGTGGTGGACAAGGAGAGATTCGAACTCTCGGTACAGTTACCCGTACGCATCCTTAGCAGGGATGTGGTTTCAGCCGCTCACCCACTTGTCCTTTTGAAGAGTGAGATTATAGTAATAATACTATAATATTTAGCTTAAAAATAAAAAAAATTACTAAGTTTTAAAGGTTTTTGATGAAAATTACTGTTTTACTTCTTCTATCTTCTCTCTTACTTGCCAACCAATACCCGTATTTTAGTGATTCTGAATTAAAAAATATCAAAATATCAAATCCTATTTCTGTAAATAGAATTTTAGATTATCAAAGTTATATCTCATCTTGTAAAACTTATTCAAAAGAGAAACAACTAAATAGAATAAACTTTTATCTTAACAGACTACTTCCACAGTATGATGCAGTTATTGATAAAAAAGAGGATAGTTGGGCTACACCTAAAGAGTTTTTAACTGTTGGCTATGGTGACTGTGAAGATTATGCGATAATCAAATATTACTCACTGCTTCAACTAGGTTTTGATAAAAAGAGACTTTTTTTTGCTGTTGTAAAAGAGAAATTTTATGGTGGTTATCATATGGTTTTAGCATACTATTCAAACCCCTTAAAGCCACCTCTTATTTTGGATAATCTTAGTTTTAAGATACTTACTTTAAAAAAGAGAAGTGACTTGCAAGCCCAACTTCTTATAAACACTACAGGTGTTTATAAATTAACACAAAATTTTCAACTGAAAAAAGTAGCCAACAAATACAGAGAGTTTGAAAAACTACAATACAAAATAAAACACAACCTTTAAAACTGTTTTAGTATCTTTGCTACAATTTCAGATGGATTTTCAGACTGATAAATCGGACGACCAACTACTATAAAATCAACTCTAGCTTCTTTTGCAAATGCAACATCAGCAACTCTTTTTTGATCTCCTGCATCTTCGCCAAATGGTCTTATCCCTGGTGTTAGAGTCATAAACTTATCATTTGTTATTTGTTTAATAGAGTCAGATTCAAAAACTGAACAGACTACACCATCTAGTCCAGCTTCAAGAGAATCTTGTGCAAACTGATCTGCTTTAGTTGCTATGTCACTATCATAAACTGCACTAAACTCATCTTCTGCAAATGAGGTTAATGCTGTCACAGCTAAAACGATAGGACGCTTTTCATACTTCTCTAAACGATTCATGACTGTCTTCATAGCTCGTTTTCCTGCACTTGCATGAACATTAAACATATCTACATCTAGTCCCATGATTGACTCTGCAGCATCTGCCATTGTATTTGGAATATCATAAAGTTTAAGGTCTAAAAATATCTTAAAATCAGGATTTATTTTTTTGATAGATTTTAAGAACTCTTCACCATCACGGATATAACTACGGAGTCCGACTTTAAGCCAGACATCATGAGCCTTAATCTTTTCGATTAAAGCTAAATTTTCTTCTTTAGTTGGTAAATCTAACGCAACACATAATTCCATATTTATCTTACCCTTTAACCATTGCTTCGATTTTAGCCACAACTGATGGGTCTTCAAGAGTTGAGATGTCTTGAGTGATAGCCTCACCTTTTGCTATTGAACGCAAGATTCTACGCATGATTTTTCCTGAACGAGTTTTTGGAAGACCAGGAGCAAAAACTATATCATCACAAACAGCGATATTTCCTATCTCTTTTTTTATTACACTATTGATAGCTTTCATCTCTGCAACTTCATCAGCAACACCATCATCAGATTTTAAAACGATATAAGCAAAGATGCCCTCACCTTTTAGTTCATGTGGTTTTCCAACAACTGCTACCTCTGCGACATTTGCATGTTTTTTGATAGCGGCTTCAACCTCAGCAGTTCCCATTCTATGACCACTTACATTGATAACATCATCTGTTCTACCAGTTATAGTAATGTAACCATCTTCATCATATCTAGCACCATCACCTGTGAAGTAAACAGCTTTGCCATCTTTTGTAACATCACCATAGTATGATTTTACATAACGCTCTTCATCTCCCCAAACACCACGAATCTGCGATGGCCAAGGACGAGTGATGCACATATATCCAGTTTCACCAACTTCTGCTTTTTCACCTGTTGCAGGGTCTAGTATCTCTGCAATAATCCCTGGAAGTGGCAGTGTTGCACAAGCTGGTTTGATTGGAGTTGCTCCTGGAAGTGGAGAGATAATATGCCCACCAGTTTCAGTTTGCCAATAAGTATCAACGATAGCACATTTAGAACCACCAACCTCTTCATAATACCATTTCCAAGCAGGAGGGTCTATTGGTTCACCAACTGTTCCAAGAACCTTTAGAGATGAAAGGTCATATTTTTTCGGCTCATTTTCACCCATCTTATGTAAAACACGGATAGCTGTTGGAGCAGTATAAAACTGGTTAATTCTATGATTTTCCACCATAGACCAAGGACGACCAGCATCAGGGTAAGTGATAACGCCCTCAAACATGACAGTAGTCGCACCCATAGCAAGTGGTCCATAAACTATATAAGTATGTCCCGTAATCCAACCAACATCAGCAGTACACCAGTAAGTATCATTTTCTTTTACATCAAATACCCATTCCATAGTCATTTGCGCCCATAAAATATACCCAGCAGAGTTATGTTGCACCCCTTTTGGTTTTCCTGTACTTCCTGAAGTGTAGAGCAAAAAGAGTGGGTCTTCTGAGTCCATGACTTCTGCTTCACAATGCGTAGATTTATTTTTAATCAGTTCATTATAAGAGTAGTCTCTTCCCTTATTCCAAGTCACTTCTTCATGATTACGCTCAACAACAAGCACTTTTTTCACTGGAGAATTATCATCGATAGCTGCATCAACCACAGGTTTTAGCATATAAGGTTTCTCTTTTCTAAAAGCACCATCAGCAGTAATGACTACTTTCGCCTCTGCATCTTCGATTCTATCTTTTAGTGCTTCAGAAGAAAATCCACCAAAAACGATAGAGTGAATAGCTCCTATCCTAGCACATGCAAGCATCGCGTAAGCAGCTTCAGGAATCATCGGCATATAGATAACAACTCTATCGCCCTTTTGCACTCCAAAATCCTCTTTTAAAAGGTTAGCAAATCTATTTACATTTTTATAAAGGTCAAGATATGTGATAGTTTGAACATCACCACGATCACCTTCAAAGATAATTGCCGCTTTATTTTTACGCGTATCCAAATGACGGTCTATACATTGTGTAGAAACATTAAGCTTACCACCATCAAACCACTTAACAAAAGGAGCTTTAGACTCATCTAGCACATTTGTAAATGGTTCTATCCAATCTAGCTTCTCTTTTGCATAGTCACCCCAAAAACCTTCATAGTTCTCTATCGCCTTGTTTTGAAGAGCGTTATACTCATCCATACTTCCAATATTTGCATTTTTTGCAAACTCTGCATTTGGTTGAAAAATCTGTTTTTCTGACATGTATCTGCCTTGTGTTGAAATTAATTACAAAAATTATATCTTTTAAAAATTTATCTTTCCTTGAAAAATTAGTTTTATTTTTCTTTAAAGTACATTTAAGGGAAAAATTCACTATAATTACAAATATATTTTATAAAAAGGCAAATAAATGTTCGGAAGAAAAGAACTTAAAGATTACAAGATCACTCCAGAAGAGTCACTAAAACAACAATATGCAAAAGTAGATACTGCTAAAGGTATTATTTGGATAAAACTTTTTCCAGATGAAGCTCCAAACACTGTAGCAAACTTTGCACATTTAGCAAATACAGGTTTTTACGATAACCTAAACTTTCACCGTGTTATCCCTGGTTTTATGGCTCAAGGTGGATGTCCTGATGGAACTGGTGCTGGTGGTCCTGACTGGGCTATTGCATGTGAAACTGATACAAATACTTCGGTTCATGTCCCAGGAACTTTATCTATGGCTCATGCTGGACCAAATACTGGTGGAAGTCAATTTTT